>NZ_MEGP01000011.1:0-124250 GCF_001725555.1 Thiobacillus sp. SCN 63-57
AGCGGGAAACGAGGTTCGAACTCGCGACCTCAACCTTGGCAAGGTTGCGCTCTACCAGCTGAGCTATTCCCGCGTTGAAGGCTGCGCATTATGGTGATTTCGGTTTTTTCTGTCAACACCTCAGGGCGAAGATTTTTGCAGTGCACGCGCGGCCATCACGAGGTAATACGCCATTGATACGAGGGTAAGCAGGGCGGCCACCCAGATCAGCAGTGTGCCGATCTGGGGAATGGGCAGGCCGGCGAGGGGCTGGAAATACAGCAGCAGCACGATGGCGACCATCTGCGCCGCGGTTTTCAGTTTGCCGACGAAAGAGACCGCGACGCTGGCCGACTTGCCTGCTTTGGCCATCCATTCGCGCAGGGCGGAAATGGTGATTTCGCGGCCGATGATGATGAGGCCGATCAGCGGCGCCACGCGATCCAGGTCGATCAGGACGATCAGTGCGGCCGCCACCATCAGCTTGTCGGCCACAGGATCGAGGAAGGCACCGAAGGCCGAGGTTTGCCCCAGTTTGCGCGCCAGCCAGCCGTCGAGCCAGTCGGTCAGCGCCGCCACCCCGAAAAACGCGGCTGCCAGCAGATTGGCGTCGGACGGCGACACCCAGCCGTCGGGCAGGTAGAACACGCCCGCCATCAAAGGGATGAACAGAATGCGCAGCCAGGTGAGCAGATTGGGGAGATTGAGTGGCATCAGTGGAGCGCGTTATAAATGGTTTCCGCCAATTCTCGACTGATACCGTTCACACTGGCAAGCGCGTCGACGCCGGCGTCGCGTACGCCCTGCAGGCCACCGAAGTGTTCCAGCAGCTGTTTACGCCGTTTGGGGCCGATGCCTGCGATGTCTTCCAGCGTCGATTGCACGCGCGTTTTTCCGCGTTTGGCACGATGGCCGGTGATGGCGAAGCGGTGCGCTTCGTCGCGCACCTGCTGGATCAGGTGGAAGCCGGGATGGTCCTTGGCGAGATTGAGTTCGCGGCCGTCGGCGAAAATCAGCGTTTCCAGCCCGGGCTTGCGTGCCTCGCCTTTGGCCACGCCGAGCAGTGGCACGTCGTTCAGTCCCAGTTCGGCCATGGCCTCGACTGCCATCGCGATCTGTCCCTTGCCGCCGTCGATCAGCAGAAGGTCGGGCAGCACGCCATTCTCTTCTACGCTCTTGTGGAAGCGCTTGATCAGCGCGGCATGCATCGCGGCGTAATCGTCGCCGGGCGTGATGCCCGTGATGTTGTAGCGCCGGTAGTCGGATTTCTTCAGGTCGTCGCCTTCGTAGACGACGCAGGACGCCACGGTCGCCTCGCCCATGGTGTGCGAGATGTCGAAGCACTCGATGCGGTTGAGCGCCGGCAGGTCAAGTGTGTCGCGCAACGCGGCGAGCCGCTGCGACTGGTTGGCGCGGTCGGCGCTGCGGCGCTCGGCAGACAGGCGCGCGTTGGCCTGCGCCATGCCGATCCAGACCTTGCGTTCACCGGTGACGCGATGCAGAAGGGTGACTTTTTTACCGGCCTGCTCGGTGAGCAGCGTTTCCAGTGCGCTGGTCTCGATGGCTTCGCTCACCAGGATGCGCGCCGGGATGGGGTGGTCGAGGTAGTGCTGGACGATGAAGGCTTCCAGCGCCTCGGCCGGCGTCGCACCCTCGCCGTGCTGCGGGAAGAAGCTGCGGTCGCCGAGATGCCGGCCGCCGCGGATCATCGTCAGGTTGACTGCGATCACGCCGCCGGCCTCGGCGACCGCGACCACATCCGCGTCCGCATCGCTGCCGGTGGAGTCGACGAACTGCTTCTCGCGCACGGCGGCGAGCATGCGCAGGCGGTCGCGCAGGAAGGCGGCCGTCTCGAAATCGAGCGCAGCCGCAGCGGCGTTCATCTGCTCGGTAATGTGTTCAGTCAGTGCGCTGGCCTCGCCGTGCAGCAGCTGGGCTGCTTCATGGACGTCGCGCGCATAGGCGTCGGGCGTGATGTGTCCAACGCACGGTGCGGTACAGCGTTTGATCTGATACAGCAGACATGGGCGCGAGCGGTTGGCGAATACCGTGTCCTCGCAGGTGCGCAGTTGAAACACCTTCTGCAGCAACTGAATGCTTTCGCGCACCGCGTAGGCGTTGGGGTAGGGGCCGTACGCCTGGTCGCGCTTTTTGGGTGTGCCGCGGAAATAGGCCAGGCGCGGAAAGCGGTGCCCGGTCAGCAGCAGATAGGGATAGGACTTGTCGTCGCGGAACAGGATGTTGAAACGTGGCTTCAGCCCCTTGATCAGGTTGTTTTCCAGCAGCAGCGCTTCGGCCTCGGTGCGCGTGATCGTGGTGTCGATATGGTCGACACTCTTCAGCATCAGCTTGATGCGGGGGCTCTGGTCGCTTTTCTGGAAATAGCTGGAGACGCGTTTTTTAAGATCCTTCGCCTTGCCGACGTAGAGCACGGCGCCGGCCGCATCGATCATCCGATAGACGCCGGGCAGGGTGGGCAGCGAGGCGAGAAAGTCCTTGTCGACGCTCAAGGTCAGAGCCTAATTCGGCAGGAATCATGCCCCGCGCCGGTTGCCTGCGGGATGCAGGGCAAGGCGCGGGGCGTGAAGTTTGGTCGCTCCAAATGAGCGACTCGCAACGCGGCCATGCGCCCGCAGGCAACCGAGTCGCCGGGTCTCAACGTGGGGCATGATTCCTGTCGAATTAGGCTCTTATTCATCCTCGTCGAGCAGCTTGCCGGCGATCGCCCAGTTCTCGTCCGGCAGTTCCTCGAACGCGATATAGGTGTAGGAGGCCGGTTTTCCAGCATGGCGCTCCAGCGTGGCGGTGATTTCCTCGGCGACTTTCTGCTTCTGCTCGCGGGTGAGGCTGCCGGCGAGCTTGATGGTGACGACAGGCATGGTCAGTCCTTCGCTTGAATCCGGGTGAATACGGCTTCGAACATCTCAGGGGTGAGGCGGCGTGTCTGTGTATTGTAGCGAGAGCAGTGGTAGCTGCTGACCAGCCGCCGGCCGCCGGGCAGGTGGTAATCGCTGGCGTGGGCAAACGGGTAGTCCTTGAGCTTCAGTCCTTTCGCGCGAAGCACGGCCTGATGCGCGATCTGGCCCAGCGCCAGGATACTGGCGTGGCCGGGCAGGGCCTCCAGTTCGGCGGCCAGATAACGATTGCATTCGCGGATTTCGCCTGGCTCCGGCTTGTTGGCGGGCGGCAGGCACTTCACCGCGTTGGTGATGCGGCAGCCGGTGAGCGTCAGCCCGTCGTCGGCTGCCAGCGATTGCGGGGCGCTGGCGTAGCCGAATTTGTGCAGGGTTTCGTATAAGAGCACGCCGGCATAGTCGCCGGTGAAGGGCCGGCCGCTGCGATTGGCGCCGTGCATGCCCGGGGCGAGGCCGACAATGAGCAGACCGGGCGCGGGATCGCCGAAGGCGGGCACCGGGCGGGCATGGTAGTCGGGATGGCGGGCGCGCACCTCGTCGAGAAACGTGGCGAGGCGCGGGCAGGCGCGGCAGTCAGGGTCGAAGTGCATCGGAAGCAATAAAAAACGCCCCATGTCGGGGCGTTCATTGTACGCGAGGCGGTGCTCAGCCTTCGATCGGGCCGGCAGCGGTCTGCATGTAGTTCTGCTCACCCATGCGTTTGATCAGGTCGAGTTGGGTCTCGAGATAATCGATGTGCTCTTCGGTGTCGGACTGGATGCCGACCAGGATTTCTCGCGAAACATAGTCCTTGACCGATTCGCAGTGCGCGATGGCTTCGACGTAGAGCGCGCGGCCGACCAGTTCGAGCTTGAGGTCGCATTCCAGGCATTCGACGACGTTTTCGCCGATCAGCAATTTGTTCAGATCCTGCAGGTTGGGCAGGCCTTCCAGAAAGAGGATGCGCTCGATCAGCTTGTCGGCGTGGTGCATTTCCTCGATGGACTCTTCGTATTCGTGTTTGCCCAGCGCAACCAGCCCCCAGTTCTTGTACATGCGGGCGTGGAGGAAATACTGGTTGATGGCGGTCAGTTCGACCGTGAGCGCCTTGTTCAGGTACTGGATGACTTTTTTGTCGCCTTTCATGGTTCTCTCCTGAGAGTGGGCAAGCCCGTTTAAAGAGCCGTTGGCTGGGCGAATGCTGGCTAATAGGCGAATGGGACGCCTGTCATTCTAGGGGAAAAGCCGTGCGGGACAAGTATGGATGCGGTCCGTGCGGAGTGGTCGCGGGCAGAGCGGGAATCAGGCGGCTGCGGCGAATGAGGTGTCCGCCGAGCATCCCTGGCATTCGGCGAGGGCTTCCTGGAGCACGTCTTTCGCGCAGCGGGCGCAACGACCACATTGGGTGGACACGCCGAGTTCGTCGCGAAGCTGGCGCATCGTGGTCACGCCACGATGATGAACCATGCCACGGATTTCGTGGTCGGTGACCCCTTTGCAAAGACAGACGTACATGACGCACCTTCTGGTTTGGAACTCGGTAGCTGAATATTATGAATAATGAGAATGGTTGTCAATAACAAGATTGGAGTGGAGATTCCGCGCAAAAAAACGGCGAGGGAAATCCCCGCCATTCGTGAACGTCCTGTTCGCCGTACATATGCAGCGAACAGGACCGGGTTACAGCGACTTCGTACAGAAGTGCCAGTCGGTGCACTCGTAGCCTTTGTTCATGCGGGCCTCCGCGGCATTTATGTCCTGCGGCGGCGGGACGATGACCTTGTCGCATCGACGCTGTCAATCGCCAGGCATCGTCTCCGGATGTGCGAACGGCGCGGAATGCGTGCCCCGTATCTTGTAGCCGGTGAGCATGGCGCGCGGCAGGTTGATGCGGGTCTTGCGGCTGACCCATGCCACGCCGGCCACGTGCAGCGCGACGCACGCGAGCAGAACGTCGGAGAGCGTCTCGTGCAGGTCTTCCAGCCATTCCTCGCCCCAGTAGGCGTCGGTTCCCATCAGCCAGCCCGTGACGCCTAGCGCGATGACGAGGCCGAGCATCGCGAACACCATCACGGCGCCGAGCGGATTGTGTCCACGCATGGCGACGCCGGGCCGGGCGAGGTAGGCTCGGATGCGCGCCGGCGTGGGGAAAAAACCGGAAAAGCGGGCGTAGCGCGAGCCGATCACACCCCAGACGAGGCGCCCACCCACCAGCCCCAGTGCCGTGTAACCCGCCCAGCGATGCCACGGGCCGCCGCCGTCGAGAATGAACGCGTCGAACAGCACCAGGACGGCGAGGGTCCAGTGGTGCAGGCGGACAAAGCGGTCCCAGACGTACGCGCGTTCCACGACGTGCCCAGACATCAGTCGAGATAGGCCTTCACGGGCCGGCCGGTGACGGTGTCCATGTAGATTTCGACGCGCTGGCCCTTCTCGTTGTGGCCGTACATCTCGTAGCAATTGCCGTCGACCTTGAATTTCTTGATGGTGTAGCCGGCATCCTTCAGGGCGGCCTTGAGGTCTTCCTCTTTCATCCACTGCTCCTTGGGATGGGCCTCGCAGTCGGCCGCGGCGTGTGCCAGAACAGGAACGAGCGCCAAGGCGGCAAGGGTGAATCGCAGACTAGTCATGATGAGAGCTCCTTTTCTAAAGTGAGTGAAACAGGGGAATTCAGACCGTCGCCCACATCCGCATCAGGTTGTGATAACAACTGGTCAGACGGATGGCGGTATCGGTTTCGCCGTGTTCGCCGCGCAAGG
Source organism: Thiobacillus sp. SCN 63-57 (assembly GCF_001725555.1). NCBI lineage: Bacteria > Pseudomonadati > Pseudomonadota > Betaproteobacteria > Nitrosomonadales > Thiobacillaceae > Thiobacillus > Thiobacillus sp. SCN 63-57. Next base: position 5,633 of record NZ_MEGP01000011.1, read on the forward strand.
CGGCGATGCTCAAATCCATTTCGTGCAGCAGCTCGCGCCGCTGCGGGTCGCGCACCATGCTTTCCAGCCAAGTGAAGCATGCCAGTCGCGCACCGCGTGTCACCGGCTCGACGCGATGCACGCTGTATGAGGGATACAGGATCAGATGGCCCGCCGGCAGCTTGACCGAGCGGCCGCCCATGCCGTCCTCGATGATGAGTTCGCCGCCATCGTAGTCCGATGGGTTGTTGAGGAAGAGCGTGAACGACAGGTCGGTTCGTACATGCTGCGCGGTGGCCGGATGGGTGCGGATGGCGTTGTCCACGTGATTGCCGAAGGAATTGGCTTCGTCGCCGTAGCGGTTGAACAGCGGCGGATAGATACGCTTGGGAAGGGCAGCGCTGAAGAAGGTGGGATTCTTCGACAAGGCTTCGAGGACGAGCGCGCGCAGCTGCTGCGCCACCGGGCTGGTTTCGGGCAGTTGCCGGTTGTTCTTCACCGTGGCGGCCTGACTGCCGGCGGTGACGCGGCCGTCGGTCCAGTCGGCCTGTTTTAGCAGTGCCGTGCAGTGCGCGAGCGTGGCAGCGTCGAGAACGTTTGGAATGTGCAGCAGCATGGTCGGGTCTCCTGTCAGGGATAGGGCGCTGCGCAGGCAACGCCCTATCCCTGCCAATGGTTGGCAGGGAAGGCAGGCTCAGAACTTCAGCTCGCCGGTGAGGATGAAGCGACGCTTCTGACCGGGCACGGTGAACGGACCGTTGTCGTAGATCGAGTCGTAGTACGTCTTGTTGAACAGGTTCTGCACGTTCAGGCGGACGCCCCAGGTTTTCTGGTCGTAGGACACCATGGCATCCCAACGCACGTAAGCCGGCGCGGTATTGGGGTTGAAGCCGCTGGGCTGGCCGTTCGTGGTGAACTGCGCATTGGCCGAGGCATTCGACGGGTTGTAGCCGTAGCGCTCGCCCTTGGCCTCGGCGCCGCCGCCGACCTTCCAGCCGCCGCCCAGCTTGTAGGTGGACCACAGGTTGAAGGTATACGGCGGGGTGTTGCGCGGGCGCTTGCCGACGAAGCGCGGATCGCCCACGGTGCCGCTGGATTGTTCGGCGACTTCGAGGATGGTGGCATCCATCAGCGCCAGCCCGGCGAAGACTTCCCAGTTCGGCGTGATGCGGCCGGCCGCTTCGAATTCGATGCCGTCGGTGCGGCGCTTCTTGGTCAGGATGGACGCGGTCGATTCGAGGTCGGTGTTGCGTTCCCAGTTCTTGATCGCACGGTAGAGTGCGGTGCGGAAAGTCAGGTCGCCGTCGAAGAACATCCACTTCGCGCCGACCTCGTAGACCTGGCTGGTCTCAGGCGGTTGTGGCGTGGCGGTCAGTTGGTAGAGGTCGGCCGTCGGGCTGAACGAATCGCTGTAGCCGACGTAGTAGTGCGCTTCCTCGGTAGGCTGGTAGGACAAGGCGGCGCGATAGCTCCATTCGCCGTATTTCAGGTGCGGCGAGGTGGCGCTGGAGTAGTCGGCGTCGAGTTCGTCGCGGCGCACGCCCAGCGTGGCCTTCCAGTCCGGGATGAATTCGACTGTGTCCTGTGCATAGAGGGCGTAGGAATTGCCGGTGAAATTGTTCAGCTGTGCACCCGTATATGACTCGACGTAAGGCAGGAACAAGGGAGGAATGCCGGACACGATGGTCGTCCCACCGAGATTCTGCAGACCTGAGCGGTGGCTGTTCTCGTGCAGGTATTCGACGCCAGTGAGGAATTCGTGCTTCATGCCCAACGCCTCGAATTTCCGGCTGTAGTCGGATTGGAGTGTGAGCGTTTCGTAATCGGACGAGCGGGTGGGTCCTACATTCCAGTTGCCGCCATTGCCAGGGAGAGTTCCGTCCACGTTCGGCGCAACCGTGGCGCTCGGCGTGCGCGCCCAGTAGCTGCGTTCGTAGTCGCCGTAGCGGACCGTGGTGCGCAACTGGCTGTCATCGGCGAAGCGGTGCGTCCAGGTTCCCGTGGTGACGTTCACGTCGCTGTTGTCGAAGTTGCGGTCGATGCCCCAGAAAGTGTCGACCGGGAACGCGGTGTTGGGGCGGTGGGTGGCGTTGTCGAACGAGAAGCCGTAGTCCGGCGTGTCGCGGTTGCGCATGTACAGGTGCGAGAAGGTGAATTCGTCGTCGGTGTTCATGCCGAGCGCGAGGCTGACCTGCGCACCGCCGCGATTGACGTCGGGCTCCGCGCCGCTGGCGGGATTTTCGCGCCAGCTGCCTTCGTCGCGTTTCATCAGATTCACGCGTACTGCGCTGTGTTCGCCCAGCTGCTTGTTGAGGTCGGCGGTGACTTCGGTGTAGTTGTCGGTGCCCACGCTACCGGTCAGTTTGTAGGCATCGGCCAGCTTGGGCGTCTTGGAGACAAGGTTGATGACGCCGCCGGCCTGGCCGCGGCCGAACAGCATCGAGGCGGAGCCGCGCAGCACGTCGACCTGCTCGAGGAAGAAGGTTTCGCGGTTGTATTGCGCGGTGTCGCGGATGCCGTCGAGGTAGACGTCGCCGAAGGTGTAGAAGCCGCGCAGCATCATGTTGTCGCCGGCGCGGCCGCCCTCGGCGGCATTGAAGGTGAGCCCCGACACGTTGCGCAAGGCGTCGCGCAGCGAACCGACATGTTGCTCCTGCATCAGCTGCTGGGTCACGACGGTGATCGCCTGTGGGATGTCCTGCGGGTCCTGCTTGGTCTTGCCGACGCGGGTCTGCGTGCCCTGGTAGCCGTTATTGACCTCCATGGGGTCGGACGTGTCTTCCACCTTGACGGTTGGTAGCGTGGTTTGGGCGGTATTCGCCGGATCCGCAGTCTGTGCCAGCGCGGCGGGGGCCAGCATCATGAAGGCGAGCGAAGCGGCAGCCGGCATGGCGGCCGCGGGTTGCAGGCGCGCCATCAGCTGGCGCAGGATGCCCGAGGGCGGGCGCGGTCGTACGTGGGACATGGTTTGCTCCTGGTCTGAATGATCGACTGGCTGGCGGAGCAAACGCTTGGCTGGCTGGCGGTTGAAAAAAACGGAAGGCGGTGGGCATGGGTCATCCCCAACCCGCTGCGACGGCGAGGTGATACACGATGAAACACGCGAGCCAGGCCAGGCCGAACAGATAGCCGGCCATGACGAGCGGCATTTTCCAGCCGCCGGTTTCGCGCTTGACGGTGGCGAGCGTGGACAGGCACTGCGGCGCGAAGACGAACCAGGTCAGCAGCGACAGCGCAGTGGCGAGGCTCCAGCTGTGCGCGATCAGCGGTGTCAGGGCTTGTGCAGTGTCGTCGCCGCTGGCCGACAGCGCGTAGACGGTGCCGAGCGCGCTGACCGCGACTTCGCGCGCAGCCATGCCCGGCACCAGCGCGACGCTGATCTGCCAGTTGAAGCCGATGGGCTCGAATATCGTGGCGAGGCCGTGACCGAGCGTGCCGGCGAGGCTGTATTCGATCGCCGGGCCGGTCGCGCCGGCGGGCGGCGCGGGAAAGCTGGCGAGGAACCACATGACGATGGTGAGCGCCAGGATGATGCCGCCGACGCGCTTGAGAAAGATGGATGCGCGCTGCCACAGGCCGATGGCGACGTTGCGCGGCGTCGGCCAATGGTAAGTCGGCAGTTCCATCATCAGAGGCCGCGGCAGGCCGCGGGTGGTGAGGCGCTTAGCCAGCCATGCGATGCCCATCGCACTGATCACGCCGGCGACGTAGAGACCGAACAGCACCAGGCCCTGCAACTCGAACACGCCGGCCACGTCGCGCTTGGGGATGAAGGCGCCGATCAGCAGCGCATATACCGGCAGTCGCGCCGAGCAGGTCATCAGCGGCGCGATCATGATGGTGACGAGGCGGTCGCGCGGACTGGCAATGGTGCGCGCGGCCATGATGCCGGGGATCGCGCAGGCGAAGCTGGACAGCAGCGGGATGAACGAACGGCCCGACAGGCCCACGCTGCCCATCAGGCGGTCGAGCATGAAGGCGGCGCGCGGCAGGTAGCCCGACTCTTCCAGGATCAGGATGAAGAAGAACAGGATGAGGATCTGCGGCAGGAACACCAGCACCCCGCCGGCGCCCGAGATGATCCCGTCGACGAGCAGACTGCGCAGCCAGCCGTCGGGCAGCGCAGCGGTGACGCCATTGGCCACCCATGTGGTGGCTGCTTCGATCCAGCCCATCGGCGCCTCGGCCCAGGCGAACACGGCCTGGAACATCAGGAACAGCACCACCATGAGCAGCGCCATGCCGATGACCGGATGCAGCACCACGCGGTCGATCCGGTCGGACAGCGTGTGTGGCGCATGCATGTCGAGGCCGAGGCTGACGAGGATGCGCTGGACCGTGTCGTGGTCGGCTTCCACCGTGACGGCCGGGGCGTCGGTTCCCGGTACGGACGAGTGTGCTGCCTCGCCGCGCCAGGCCTCGGCCGGCGCATCGAGCAGCGTACGCAGGGCGGTTGCGCCGTCCTTCCTGACGGCGACGGTCTTGACGACCGGCACGCCGAGTTCGAGGGACAGCTTGTCCACGTCCACGTGGATGCCGCGCCGTGCCGCCAGGTCGGTCATGTTGAGCGCCACCACGCAGGGCAGGCCGAGGCGTTTCACGGCCAGGACGAGGCGAAGATTGCGCCGCAGGTTGGTGGCGTCGACCACGCAGACGACGCGGTCCGGGCGTTTTTCGCCGCGCGCGCGGCCCATCAGCACGTCGACTGTCACCTGCTCGTCGGGCGAGCGCGGGTTGAGACTGTAGGTGCCCGGCAAGTCGAGCACGCGTAGCGCCTTGCCCGCCGTCGTGAGGTAGCGGCCTTCCTTGCGTTCGACGGTGACACCGGCGTAGTTCGCCACCTTCTGCCGGCTGCCTGTCAGGACGTTGAACAACGCCGTCTTGCCGCAGTTGGGGTTGCCCACCAGGGCGACCAGCGGCCCGCCGCGATGCACATGAACGACGGCGGACTGGGCGTGGTCGTGGCGGACCGAATCGTGGCAGGCGCTCATGCGGCCCCCGTCGCGTTATCCAGCAGCGTGACTTCGATGCAGGCGGCCTCGGCGCAGCGCAGGGCGAACGTGGACGAGCCGACGCGGACCACCAGCGGATCGCCGCCCGGCTGCGCGCGTGCCATCAGCATCACTTTCTCGCCGGGGATGAAACCCAGCTCCTGCAGCCAGTCGTGCCATTCCGGCGCATGCTCGGGCGTGTGGATGCGCTCGATGCGGCAAAGCTGGAAATCGTCCGAACGGTCAAGGGTGAACATGTCTATGGATCCCTGCGGTTCAATGGGTCGCGGTTTTCGGTTCGGTGACGAACCCGAGCTTGGTGAGTCCTGCGCGCGCGGCGTCGGACATGATCTGCGCGACGTTGCGATAGGCGAGATCGCCGTCGGCGCGGATGTGGATTTCCGGCTGCGGGGTCTGTTGTGCGGCGAGGTCCATCTTCGCCTGCCAGGCGGTCGCGTCCACGGGTTCGGCGTTCCAGAATACCGAGCCGTCGGCCTTGATCGACAGGTTGACCGTCTCCGGTTTGTCCTCGTTGGGCTGGCTGGATGCCACGGGCAGGTTGACCTTGACCGCATGCGTCATCAGCGGCGCGGTAATGATGAAGATGACGAGCAGCACCAGCATCACGTCGATCAGCGGAATCATGTTGATTTCCGCGTTGTCGCCGTCGCCGGCGTCGTTGAGCATTCCGCCGAAGGCCATCATGCGCTCCTGACGGCCGGAGCGGCGTAGACACGCGGTACGTCGTTGTCGACGCGGGTGTTGTTGCGCACGCCGGTGGACATGAAGGCGAACAGGTCGTGCGCGAAGCCGTCCACTTCGGACAGCATCTGGCGCTTGGCGCGATTGAAGAAGTTGTAGGCGAGCACGGCAGGGATGGCGACCGCCAGGCCGAGCGCGGTCATGATCAGCGCCTCGCCCACCGGACCGGCCACCTGGTCGAGGCTGCCCGAGCCGCTCATGCCGATGTTGACCAGCGCGTGGTAGATGCCCCACACCGTGCCGAACAGGCCGACGAAGGGCGCGGACGAGGCGATGGAGGCCAGCATGGTGTGGCCGTACTCCAGGCGCGCGGTGTCCTGGTTGATCGCGCGGCGCAGGGCTCGGGTGAGGAATTCGTCTTCCGAATCCGACTCGATCAGGCGGGCGCCGGTCTTGCCGCGGAACTGCTCGGCTGCCTTGAGGCCGTGATGGGTGAGATGCGAGAACGGATCGTTGATGCCGTTCTTCTGTAGATAGTCGCCCACGGCCGCCAGCCCGGACGCATTCCAGAAGCGTTCCAGGAAAGCCCGTGCGTTTTTTTTCATGCGCCAGTTGGCGATGCTCTTGGAGACGATGAGATACCAGGTGATCACCGACATCGCCAGCAGGATGGCGAGCAGAACATGCGCGAGCATGTCGGCCTGGGCGATGAAGTGTGCGAACCCCAGTTGAGCGGGGTGAGTGACGGTTTCCATGGTTTAGCTCCTGAGGGTGAACTGAATCGGCACGATGACCCACGCGGCCACCGGTTTGCCAGCCTGGCGGGCCGGCTCGAATTTCCAGCTGGACTGGACGGTTTTCCGGGCCGATTCGTCGAGCCGCGCATAGCCGCTGCTCTTGACGATTTCCAGTTGCGCGACACTGCCGTCCGGGTTGACCAGGATGTTCAGCCGTACGACGCCTTCTTCGCCGAGGCGCTTTGACAGCGCCGGATAGGGCGGTTTGGGATTGTTCAGATAGTCCGCGGGCCGGGGCGGTATTGGCGGCGGCGGGGGCGCGGGTTTTGGCGCTTCCGCGACAACCGGTACGGGCGGCGGTACCACCTCGGGCACCAGCACGGGTTCAGGGTCGGGTTTGGGTGCCTCGACGACGGGTTGCGGCGTGGCAAGCGGCTTCTCGGCGATCAGCACCGGTGGCGGCGTCAGCGGTTTGACGCGCGGCTTCGGCGGCTGCGGCCTGGGTTCGGGTATGGGCTGCGGGTCGGACTCTTTCACCTCGGGCTCGATCAGGCTGACCGTAATCGGCAGTGGCGGCGTGATCGGTTCGGGGGTGTGGGCGACGAACAGCAGCGCAGCCAGCAGGCCGGCATGCGCGAGCACCACACCGGCAAGCGACGCGCGCGACAGCCGGGCCGAGTAGGGCAGCGCGGCAGCCGCGAAACGCACTGCGTTCGGCAGATCGGCTTTCACGGCGGAGGGAGCGGTCAACGCGGCGGTCATCCCGGGCAAATCCAGTTCCATTCAGAGGCTCGCCGGGCAATCGTCACAAGGGCTGCGCGGTTGTTTCGTTCCCGCGGCACGTTCAGACGGATCACGTTACGGCGATGTGGTAACAATGTAAAGTAATGATAATAATTCGCATTAAACAAGTCAATTGATTCGTTGCGGTTAATCTTCTTCAACCAGGAGAAAGCGATATTGGGCGGGACCCAGATGCATACCCGGGCCTGTGTTTAGGATGCGGCGGAGCGGTTCACCCGTGCGTGGGTCAGGTGGCGTGCTTACCCGTTTGAAGGGCGGATTCCGCCTTGTCGATGTGGGTCTCGATCGGCCTGGCGAACGCGTCGCGCGCAAGGCCCATGCCGTTCACCATCCAGACGCCGATCCAGGTACGGGTGAACCGCTCGAAGCTGGTTTGGTCATCCCAGGCCAGCCGCAGCGTAAAGGCGTCGCGCCGGTCGCGCGGCTCCGCGAAATCGTGGGCACGCAAGCCGACGGTATGGGTCAGTGCATCGCGCGCAGCCTGCCAGGCGTGGCGGAACGTATCGTGATGGCGCGGCAGCACATGAAAATGATAGGCAATGGCGAGCATCAGACACTCTCCCTGTGGAATGACGAAAACGATCGGGAAGCGCGCTTGCGGTCGCGATTCATGCCGGCCTGCCTTTCAAGCCGTGCGCCAGGAAGTGTCTGGAATGCTGTGTTGTCCGTCGTTCAGGATTGGGCGCGGCATGCCTGTGCCGCGTCGTATTGGTGGGTGCACGCACGGGAGCGGGGTCAGCGCGTTCGATGTCGAGATCGTCAGCGAGGTTGCGGCAGGCTTCGCGCTCGACAGGCGTGAGGCTGTCGTACTCGGCGGCGCGTTCGAGCAGCAGACGGGCGGCGGCCTTGTTGCGCGCGCAAGGCTGGCGCAGCACGACCAGCGCGGCAACAAGAAGGGAGGCAACGGGCGAGGTATGCATGGCGGGGTTCCTCAGGCGGCAGCGACAAAGGACTGGCCGGGCTGCCACTCGCAGGCGGTGAGCTCGCCGCTTTGCAGGGCGTGCAGCAGGCGCAGCGTTTCGCGTGCCGAGCGCCCGACGTTGAGGTCGTTGGCAGCGATGCTCACGACCCGGCCTTCGGGATTGATGATGAAGGTGGCGCGTACCGCCACGCCGCTCTCGGCGAGGACGCCGAAGCCTTGCGCAAGGCTACGCGAGACGTCGCCGAGCATGGGGAATTTCACCGTGCCGAGCCCGTGCCGCACCCTGGCGCGATGAACGTGTGCGGAATCGACGCTGGCGCCGAGCAGTACCGCGCCGGACAGGTCGAAATCGTGGCTGAGGTCGGAATAGGCGCGTATTTCCGTCGGGCAGACGAAAGTGAAATCCAGCGGCCAGAAGAATAGAACCAGCCATTTGCCGCGATAGTGCGCGAGCGCAAGAGGTTCGATGCGGCCGTCCGGCAGATAGGCTTCGCAGGTGACGGCGGGGATCGTGTTACCAATCGAGATCATGTGGGCTCCTTGTCAATCAATGCAGGATGGGGGGCGTGGGACGCATGGGCGTGCCGGTCGAGACCGCACGCCATTCGAACGACAGTCGCCGGCAGGCATCGACCAGGCGTGGGCTGGTTGCACGATCGTGCATCCAGGCGAGATGTTGTTCGATCATGTGCGCGAGCTTGCGGCAGCCGGTTTTCTGGTAGCGGTGCATCAGCCATAGCGTGGCTGCGATGACGATTTCGTGGGTGTCGTGTGGCTGCGATGTGTTCATTGCCAGTCTCCTTGCAAGTGGGGGGGCTGGCTGGCACGGATGCGCGGGCGGGCGGGGTGGGTGGCCTCGAGGCCGGCAGGCCAGGCCTGCGAACGGTTTACTTGGTGAGGATCAGCTTGCCGTTCTTGGTGATGCGCAGGCGATAGTGCTCGCCTTTGTGGCTGATCAGGATTTCCTGGCTGCCCTGGAATAAAAAATCCGCCGGGATGATCCCGGGCGGACAGGTCCGCGTTCCAGGCTCGACCGGAAGACGGATGGAGGAGGAGGGCGCATTCGGCATGGCGTGAGGATCCTGTGCGTCAGATTCGGGGTTCATTCGGGGAATCGCCAGTCAGTGTGTTACGAATAATAACGATTCTCATTTGTATGTCAAGCGCTCACGGGAAGAACCCCGGCATTGAAATGAAAAAAGCCCGCACAGGCGGGCTTGATAGGGGCAGTACGGGGAGCCGTTACGCCGGCTTATCTATAATTCTGGCGAAGCGCTTGGTTGATCAGTCAGGTGCAGCTGCGCGGATCAGTGTGCGGCTTTGCCATCGACGCCGGCGCGGGACGCCCATTCGCCTCGCACCAGCGGTGCGATGTTCAACACCTCGGGCTGGAGCGTGACGTGTGCGATGCCGTGCTGCTTCGCAAGCATGTCGCGGGCTGCGGCCAGAATGTGCAGCCAGTTGGCAAGATCGCGGATGTCGAGGTGCGCGGACAGGGCGACGGTGCCCGACGACAGCGTCCACACGTGCAGGTCGTGCACGCGCTGTACGCCGGGCAGGGCGGCGAGGTCGTGGCCGACGGATTCGAGTTGGATCTGCAGGGGTACACCCTCCATCAGCACGTGTACCACCTCGCGCAGCAGCCGCAAGGCCGAGACCAGAATCAGCACCGCCACCAGCAGGGACAGCAGCGGGTCGATCGGCGTCCAGCCAGTGGTGACGATGACGATGCCGGCGCTGATCGCGGCGACCGAGCCGAGCGCGTCGCCCAGCACGTGCAGCATCGCGGCGCGGCTATTGAGGGTGTGTTCGCCGCGGCTCAGGATCCATGCGACGAGCAGGTTGATGCCGAGACCGATGACGGCGACGCCGATGACGGTACCGCCGGCGATCGCATGCGGGGAATTGAAGCGGTCTATGGCCTCGTGCACGATGTAGCCGAGCACGACCAGCATCATCAGGCTGTTGAATAGCGCAGCCAGCACCTCGGCGCGCACCAGGCCGTAGGAGTGCCGGATGCTGGGCGGCCGCCGTGCCAGCCAGGCCGCCGCCGCGGCCAGGCCCAGCGCGGACGAGTCGGTGAACATGTGCGCCGCATCGGATAGTAGCGCGAGCGAACCCGACCACCAGCCGGCCAGGGCCTCGACGCCGGTGAATGACAGCGTCAGCAGCAGGGCGAGGATCAGCTTGCCGTTGCCGCCTTCAGATGCATGCACATGAACGTGATGCATGCCATGGCCATGACCGTGGTCATGCGCGCTGTGATCGTGGTTATGCGCGTCCACAGTAATCCGTCGGGTCGACCTGCAGGTTGAGGTCTGCGCTATCCTGCCCCAGCCCGGCGATGTGGTGCAGCGCATTGACATAGCGCGTCGACTCGCGCAGCTGGGTCAAGGTCTGCGGGTGCGGGTGGCCGTGCATGCGAGCAAGGCGTGCACGGGACGGGGCGGGCCAGTCGACTTTCAGGTTGGCCAGCACGTCGTCGGCCAGGTCGGGCCGGTTGCAGACCAGCGCCATGTCGCAGCCGGCTTCCAGCGCCGCCGTCACGCGTTCGACCACGCCGCCGGCCACGGCGGCACCCGCCATGCAGAGATCGTCGCTGAACGCCGCGCCGTCGAATCCCAGCTGGTGCCGCAGCAGTTTCTGCAGCCAGACGCGCGAAAACCCAGCCGGCTTGTTGTCGACATTCGGGTAGATCACATGCGCCGGCATGATCGCGGCCAGCCCGGCCTCGATCATCAGGCGGAAAGGCACCAGGTCGGCGACGGCAATATCGGCCAGGGTGCGATTGTCGACCGGAACGTCGACGTGCGAATCCGCCACCACGAAGCCGTGACCGGGAAAATGCTTGCCGCAGGCGGCCATGCCAGCATCCTTCATACCCAGCATCATGGCCTGGCCCAGCTGGAACACGGCATGCGGATCGGCATGAAAGGCACGGTCGCCGATGACCGACGAGGCACCGTAATCGAGGTCGAGTACGGGCGCGAAGCTGAAGTCGATGCCGTGCGCGCGCAGTTCGCTCGCCAGCACGAAGCCGGTTTCGCGTGCGAGGTGTTTCGCCTGTTGCGGATGGGTGTTCCAGATTTCGCCGAAGGCGCGCATCGGCGGCAGGCGGGTGAAGCCTTCGCGGAAACGTTGCACCCGCCCCCCTTCGTGGTCGACGCCGATCAGCAGCGGCGCGGGCTTGAGCGCGTGGATCTCGGCGGTTAAGGCGGCCAGCTGGGCCGGGTCGCGGTAGTTGCGGGAGAACAGGATCACCCCGCCGACGAGCGGGTGGCCCAGGCGGCGTCGGTCGTCGTCGGTCAGTTCAGTGCCTGCCACGTCGAGCATCAAGGGGCCGAGCGTCATATCCGCTCCAACAAGGACAGTGTCATGTTGCCTCCAGAATCACATAAGCCAGGACGAGATCGCTTTCGTCGGACAAGGACACATGATGAGCGCTTATTCCGCGTGCTGCCAGCCAGGCATCCAGTTCGGGCGCGCATTGCAGGAAGGGCTTGCCCTGCGTGTCGCGCAGCACGGCGATGTTGCGCAGCGTCACCGGCGCACGCAGGCCGGTTCCCGTCGCCTTGGCGAAGGCTTCCTTGGCGGCGAAGCATTTGGCCAGGAAGCGTGCCGGGTCGCGGCTGGCACGATAGCCGGCCTGTTCGGCCGGGGCGAGAATGCGCTCCGCATAGGGCTCGCCGAAGCGGGCCAGCCCATTGCGGATGCGCTCGGCGTCGAGCAGGTCGGTACCGATGCCGTGGATCATGGCGACACCTTCACCGGCAAGCCGGCAGCCCGGATGGCGTCCGCGAAGGTGTCGAGCCATGCGGCGGGCAGGGCGGACAGCCGGTCGGCCTGCGGCTGCATCGAGGGGCGCGCGAGGCCATAGAGCAGCACGCCCCGGACGGGAATCCCCTGCACGCGGAGGCGTTCCACTGCGTTCAGGTAGGCCGCCTGTTCGGCGGCGGATGGCGGCGCGCCGTCGCGTGCGAATACGCAGGTCTGCAGCCAGGTCGGACACAGGCGCGCGGCCGTGGCCAGGCGTTCGAACTGCCTGTCCGGCGCGATGCGCGTCTGGTTGATGGCGCGCATGCCGCTGGCGGTCGCACTGTCGAACTTGAACCACACTTCGCCGTTCAGCGTGGCCATTTTCCGCAGGCCCGCCTGGACGCGCGGCCGGTCGGCCAGGCTGCCGTTGGTGATCAACACCAGCTTGATTTTCTCGATCAGGTCGAAGTCCGCCATCACCCGGCCGATGCATTCGATGACCTGTGGAAATTCCCGGGCGCTGGTCGGTTCGCCGTTGCCTGACAACGCGATGTCGTTCAGGCGCCGTGCGCCCTCGGGCACGCGCGTCTGCATGAAATCGCCGCGGAGAATATCCGTGAGCAGCGTGCGCAGCTCGTTTTCAAGTTGAGCCAGATCGATATCCGGCGCGGTGCCGCGCGTCAGGTTCGGTACCTGGCAATAGACGCAGGCCCAGTTGCATGCGTTGTTGGGGTTGAGGTTGATCCCGACCGACACCCCGCCGGCGCGGCGCGAGACGACGGGATAGACGTACGTCATCCCCGCGCTGTCGCGGTCGTGGTTGGTGGAGGTGAGCTGGGCAGACACGTTGCGGGGCGGGAATGGGCGAACGCCCATTCTACTTGAGCCGCTGTCGAACCGGACGCCGATCCGCTGCACGGGACGGCCTGCAAATCAATGCGGCTGGAGGGGTTTCCACATCAGCACGGCGTAGCGTTGCTGGCCCAGCTGCCGGGTTTTCGGGTCATATACGGTGTAGACCAGTTGCCGGGTCTGGTCGGGAGGGCCGAACAGGGTTCGGGCGGCGGCAGGGCAGGCGAGCGCGTCGGTCACGCCGAAACGCAGGGTCCCGCACACGGCAATCCGGTTGCCCGATTCCAGCGCGCGGGCGTCGATCCAGGGAGATTGGGTGAGGTCGGGCCCGGCGAGATCAAATCCATACAGGCCATGCGGATGGTCGGGCGAGTAGAAGCTCAGGATGTAGGGCAGGGGAAACGTCCCGGCTGCGTACTCGATGGGTTCGGCATAGGCTTCGTGGTACAGGCGCGTCGCGTCCTCGGCAATGCGCTGCGGCAGTGCGTAGGCCGGTTGCGCGGGGTAGGTGCGGTACTGTCTGTCCCAGATCGCGGCCGCAACAAGCGTCACCAGGAGATAGATCAGCCCGACCCGATAGATTCGTCGTGCGAGCCATCCGTTGTCGAAACGGGCGGGCGTGAGATCGACCAGGGCCCAGCCGAGGAACAGCAGGGCTGGAATCAGCCAGGACGACACGGGGCTGATCCCCTGTGCGAGCGCGGCCAGCAGGGTCAGTGCGACGCTTATAGACAGAATGCTCAAGCCCAACCGGGGCGGTCGCGGTGCTTGATCAAGCGGAACGGTGGGAAGTCGAACGAGGCTTGCGCCCCAGGCCAGCAAGGCGACGCTGCTGAACCCCAGCACGCCCACCAGGGCGACACCATAGGCTTTGGCGCCATCCGCTGCGCCGAGCACTTCATGCGCTTCGTGCATGTAATGCAGGCTGGGCCAGCCGTGCCGGATGGACCAGACAATATGCGGCGTGACCAGCAACAGCGCGGTTGCGCTGGCGATGACCGTGCCTTTGAGCAGCGGGATCAGCGGGGGACGCAGGCCGATCAGGATGGCCAGCCCGATCGCCGCGATGAGCACGAGCGCATAGTATTTGGTGAGCAGGGCGGCGGCGGCGAACACGCCCGCAAGAACGAACCAGCGGGCGCGGCCTTGCTCGACCGCATGCAGCAGGCTCCAGACGAAGCCGGCGACAAACGGCAGCAAGGCGGTGTTGGCGTTGTACTTGAATCCGCTATCGGGGCCGAAATGGGTGCCCAGCGTGGTGAGCACCACGGCGACCAGCACCGCATCCCAGCTGAGGAGGCGTTTCATCGCCAGTGCCAGCAGCCCCAGCGCGATGGCCAGATTGACCTGGTTGAGCAGGTAGTAGGCGTTGTCGCCGACCGGAAACAGCCTGAACCAGGCCGCCGTGATCCAGCCGAACAGCGGCGGATGCTTGTTGGTGCCCCATTGCCATTCCATGCCCCAGGCATAGTTTTCCACCATGTCGGCGCCGTCCAGGTAATGACGGGTCGCGGCGAAAATGCCCCACCAGACGAGACAAAAGGCCAGGATGTACAGCAGGGTGCGACGGGCTGAGGGGGAATCGGGGCGAGCGTTCAACAGGGGGACGCCGGGCGGCGCGATCGGGAAGTCGGGCGCAGTATCCGGATCCCGGATTACGATTGGCTTACAGCTTCGTCTTCGAACCGGAATTCGAACAGTGCACCGCCCAGCGCGCTTTTTCCCGCGGTGACGACCGCGCCGTGCTTGCGCGCCACTTCCTGGACGATGGCCAGCCCCAGACCGCTGCCTTCCGCCGTGCTGCTTTCCGGCGCCCGATGGAAACGTTTGAAGATGAGCGGCAATTCCGCTTCGGGGATGCCCGGCCCGCTGTCGGCCACGGAAAAGGTCGGCGGGAAGGCCTGGACGGATGCAGTGACCGTTCCGCCTTCCGGGGTGAACTTGAGCGCATTCTCCAGCAGGTTCTTCATGGCTTCCTGGATCAGGACGGTGTTGCCCCGCACCGGGATTGCCTGTTCCGTGCCCTCGAAACCGAGATCGATCCGCCGACGCGCGGCTGCCGCGACAAACTCGGTCGTCACCTCGCGCGCCAGTTCGGCCAGGTCGAACAGCGTATGGGTCGCGCTTTCATGCACTTCCGAGTGTGCCAACGCCAGCAGTTGGCGCACCAGATGGGTGAGCCGGGCGGCGGCTTTCTGCAGACGGTCATAGGTGGGCTGCGCGCACGGGCAGGCCGTATCCGAACGGGCCAGTTCGATTTCCGCCATCAGCACGGCGAGCGGGGTCTTGATCTGGTGTGCCGCATCGGCCGTGAAGCGGCGTTGCTCTTCCTGTACCGCCCGGAATCGCATCAGCAGGTCGTTGAGGGCGGTGACGACGGGCCGCAACTCCCGCGGGATGTTGTCGATCGGGATCGCATCGAGGTCCTGGGCAGACCGGTGGGTGATGCGGCGGCGCAGTTCCTCGAGCGGGCGCAGCCCTCGGCTGATGCCGAACCAGACGAGCGGGAGCGAGAAGAGAAGGGCGTATGCCTGCGGCACGAGCACGCCGCGGAGCAGGTGGAGGGTCAGCCGGTCGCGCCTGACCGTGGTTTCCGCCACCTGGATTTCGAAGCCCGGAAGCTCATCCCGCTCGCCTTTCAATACGGCGCGCCTCAGCATCTTGCCGTTTAGGGAAATGGTGTCGAATGCCGCGCGTTCGTCGCCGCTGCTGCCGACCGGTACGCGTACCAGTCGGCGGTCCCCTGCCAGCAATGTTCCGCTGGCGTCGTAAATGGCGAAATAGCGCTGGTCCCGGGCATCGCGGATGAGCACGCTGAATGACAGAGAGTCCGGGTCGATCTTGCGGTCGGCTTTATAGCTGGTGGAAACGAGTTCCTCCAGATCATCCGTGATCTCTTCCAGGACGAGGTCGCGTTCCGTTTCCGCAAGATGGGAAGCATTGCGGTAGGTGGTATAGGCACTGACCGCCAGCAGGACCACAAGCGGGATCAGCAGCCATCCCAGCAGGGCGCGGGTCAGGGTGGGATCGGCGCGGCGCATTTCAGTCAGCGGGGCCATCGGACGACTCGATCAGGTAGCCCAGCCCGCGCACGGTTCGGATGGAGATGCCTGCGGGTTCCAGTTTCTTGCGCAGGCGATGGATATAGACTTCAATTGCGTTCGATCCCACGGTCGCGTCCCAGCTGGAAATGGCGGCGGTCAGCGCCTGCTTGGAAATGACCTTTCCCGCCTTGTGCAGCAGACTGGACAGGACTTCCCGCTCGCGGCTGGACAGTTCGATTTCGTCGTCGTCCAGAAAAACCTGCCGGCTCACGGTGTCGTAACGCAGTCTGCCCAGTTCCAGGCTGGCCGACGCCGCACCGCCGTGATGGCGCCTGACGAGGGCGCGCAGGCGGGCCTGCAATTCCGCGAGGGCGAACGGCTTGGACAGGTAGTCGTCCGCGCCGCTGTCCAGCCCCGCCACCCGGTCGGCGATCGCCTCGCGCGCGGTGAGGATCATCACGGGCAGGTGGCTGCCGCGTTTGCGCAGGCGCTTGAGCACATCCAGTCCGTCCATGCGCGGAAGGCCCAGATCCAGCACCAGGGCATCGTAGGTTTCGCTGCCGAGGGCGAGATCGGCCGCCACGCCGTCGCTGACCCAGTCGACGCTGTAGCCTTCCTGCCGGCATGCGCGCAGGAGCAGATCCGCCAGCGCAGGATCGTCTTCGGTCAGCAGGATGCGCATCGAGGCGTGTCGGGAATCGTGTAAGGAGTTTGAAAGGCAGTCAGGCGCATTCTGCATCAACCCCTACTGGATGCGAAACCGGAACCGATGCGCCCATACAAGCTTCATTCCCACGATCTTTCCGTTCTGCCCGTTGCGGAATGGAAAACCTTCCCGTCGACGGCCGAGAAGAACATGGCCGATCGACAGCACTTTTCCGTCCAGCCGCGCGACTGGATTCCGGGACTGTCGATCGTCATCCCGTGCTACAACGAAGCGGAGAATCTGAACCGCCTGCTGCCCCGTTTGCAAAGCGTGCTGCAGTCGCTGGTGACGGACTGGGAGGTCATCCTGGTGGACGACGGCAGCCGCGACGCCACGCACGAAGTATTCGCCTTCTGGTCGGCCCAGCCGGGATTCCAGGTCATCCAGCTGTCGCGCAATTTCGGCAAGGAGGCGGCACTTACCGCAGGCCTGGAGTCGGCGCGTTGCGAAACCTGCCTGATGATGGACGCCGACCTGCAGCATTCGCCGGAACTGATTCCCGCGATGCTGGCGCAATGGCAGCAGGGCTACGACGTGGTCTACGCCGTGCGCGAGCACCGCCGCGATGAAGGGCTGTTCAAGCGTCTGGGCGCCCGCTGGTTCTACCGGCTGGTGAATGCCGGCGCGCGTTTCCAGGTGCCTGCGGATGCCGGCGATTTCCGTCTCATGGACCGGGCGGTGGTCGACGCGCTGCTCGCCCTGCCGGAGCGCAACCGCTTCATGAAGGGGCTGTATGCGTGGGTGGGATTCAAGACATCTGAAATTGCCTACGTGCCGGATGCCCGGGGCAGCGGACGCAGCACCTTCAACCCGTTCCATCTGCTGCGGCTGTCCTTCGACGGCCTGACGGCGTTCACCACCTGGCCGTTGCGTATCGCCAGCCTGCTGGGCTTCATCCTGGCGTTGCTGGCATTCGCCTATGGCGGCTACCTGGTCGTCGACTATTTCCTGAAGGGGATCGCCGTTCCGGGCTGGACCACGATCGTGGTGGGCCTGATGTTGTTTTCCGGGATACAACTCATCGGGCTGGGTGTGCTGGGCGAGTATGTCAGTCGCATCTTCGAGGAGGTCAAGGGGCGCCCCTTGTACGTGGTCCGGCGTCGCGCCGGACGGGGCTTGCGGGATGCGCAGCCATGATCGCGGGATGGAACAGAAAGGAAGCGGGATGGTTCCTGCTGGCACTGGCCTGGCTTGCGTTGACGCTGGGGGTCAGGCCGCTGGCCTTGCCTGACGAGGGGCGCTACGTCAGCGTGGCCTGGGAAATGCTGAGTTCGGGCAACTGGCTATACCCCACCCTGAACGGCCTGCCCTTCTTCCACAAACCGCCCCTGTTTTACTGGATCACGGCGAGCAGCCTGGGCATGTTCGGTCTCCACGAGTGGGCCGCTCGCCTGGCGCCGCTGTTCGGGGCCGGAATCGCGGCCTTCACCCTGTATGGCTTCGCCCTGCGACAAAAAGGCACGACGGTCGCGCGCTGGTCCTTGTTGATCCTGGTGACCCAGCCTTTTTTCTTCGGCGCTGCCCAGTTTGCCAATCTCGACATGCTGGTGGCTGGCCTGATTGCTTCCACCATCCTGCTGGCGGCTGAAGCGGGATTGAATGCCGAAAGGGATCTGCCCTACAAGGGCTTGTTGGCAGGTGCGTATCTGGGTGCGGCGCTGGGCGTTCTGGCCAAAGGGCTGATCGGCGCCGTGCTGCCGGGAATGGTGCTGGTCGCCTGGCTGGCGTGGAATCGCCGCCTGGTCCTGATGCGCAAGCTGGTCTGGCTGCCTGGCCTGGCCATTTTCCTGCTGGTTGCCGTCCCCTGGTTTGTCGCCATGCAGGCGCGGTTCCCCGAATTCCTGAATTACTTCTTCGTCTACCAGCAGTTCCAGCGATTTGCCGAAGGCGGATTCAACAATCCCATGCCGTTCTGGTTTTATCCGCCCGCCATCCTTCTCCTCATCCTGCCCTGGTCCTGGTGGCTGCCTGCCGCGTTGAAACGCACCCGGCTGGAGGCCGAGACGAAGCCGACGATCCGCTCCCTGATGTGGATCTGGCCGGCCGTGATCGTGGGCTTCTTCTCCATTCCGTCCTCCAAGCTGGTGGGCTACGTGCTGCCCGTGCTGCCGCCGTTGGCCTACCTGATAGCCGAGGGGCTGGTACGCAAATGGGGGGATGTGCCGAACCCGCGTTTCCTGAAGGGGTTCGCGCTCGTCGCCGCTGCGGTGTGCCTATCCGCGATCGTGGCCAACAACCTGTTCAACCACAAGACGGACCGGCACTTGAGCAGCCTGATCGCCGCGCAGCGCCAGGCAAGCGAGCCCGTCATGTTCCTGCGGGAGCAGTATTTCGACATGCCGTTCTATCTCGGGCTGACCGAGCCGGTCGAAATATTCGACGACTGGAGTGTGGCCAATACCTCGAAAAACGACAACTGGCGCAAGGTCATGGCCGACGCGGGAAAATTCGACCCGGAAAGGGCGAACCGCTTGCTGATCGACCATGCCCGCCTTGAACATTACATTTGTAGCCACCCGGTTTCATGGCTGGTCGCGCCGAAAGGGACGGAGGGCGAATATCCCTCCCTGCGGAACATCGCGCCGCTGGCGACGCACAAATCGACCGTGGTCTGGCGGCTGACGCGCAGCGAGGTGTCGTCTAGGGGCGGATGCCGGCAAACGCCCAGCGACGACTCAGCAGATAAGTCACCACCGCTACGCACAGCAGGATGATCGCCAGCAGGAAATGATAGGGAACCCGGCTGGTGTGCAGCAGAATGGCATAGGCCGATTCATTGATGGCGAACCCCGCGGCGGACAACAGCAGGAAGCGGCTGGCCGATTGCAGCACCGGTGCGTCGTGATCGGCAAAGGTGAGCAGCTGGTGGCCGCCGTACGAGACGGTGAAGGCGCACAGCCAGCCGCCGACGTTGGCGACCAGGGGCGCGAGATGCATCTTTTCCACCAGCAGGATGACGGTGAGGAGATGGACGAACGCGGCGGTACTGCCCACCAGGATGAAGACAACCGGGCGGTGACGAAGCAGAAACATGGGGGATTCGCCTGGGAAGATCTCCGGCATTCTACGGGATGACGACGCCGCCACAACCTGAACGGATATCCGCACGACGCGTCATCAGCGTGTGCGTGGACGACTTCGGCCAGCACGAAGGCATCAACCGGGCTGCGCTGGAACTGGCGGACCGGCGTCGCGTTTCCGCGGTCAGCTGTCTTGTCGACGGACCGGCCTGGTCTTCGGGCGCCCATGCGTTGCGGGCGCGGACGGACAACGTGGAAGTGGGCCTGCATCTCAACTTCACCGAGGATTTCGGCCAGGGAGGGTGCCATGCGCTGGCCGGGCTGATAGCCCGTGCCTATGGCTGCCAACTCGATCGCATCCGGATCCGCACGGCGGTTGATCGGCAGTTCGATCGTTTCGAGCAGGCCATGGGACGGTTGCCGGATTTCATTGATGGCCACCAACATGTGCATCAGCTGCCCGTGATACGCGACCAGCTCATTGCAGTCATGGATCAACGGTATGGCGCGGCGGTCAGGCCCTGGGTGCGCTCGACGCTTCCGGCAGACGGCTGCCCGCCGTCCACTGCATTCAAAGCGTGGCTGATCGGCCGGCTGGGCGCGAACTCCTTGCGCACGCTGGCCGGCCGGCACGGGTATCCGCAAAGCAATCATCTCGTCGGCGTATACGGATTCGATCTTTCCGAAGCGGACTACCTGGTGAGAATGAAAGCATGGCTCGCCTGCGCACGCGACGGCGACGTACTGATGTGCCACCCGTCGCTGCCGTGGCCGGGCGGGGATGGCTTGCAGGACGCGCGGAACCGGGAATACCGGGCGTTGGCGGGCGAGGCTTTTTCCGCGTTGCTGGAATCTGCCCGGCTGGAAATCGGTCCGCTGTGGGGCCGGGCCGGGAAAGAAGGGAATCGGTGTCAGCCGTAAATCCGGAATCTGGCGGAAGCGGTGAGATTCGAACTCACGGATGGCTTGCGCCATCGCCGGTTTTCAAGACCGGTGCCTTAAACCGCTCGGCCACGCTTCCCTTTGGGTGGAATGCACACGCCGGTTTTAGTTCCGGCCGCCGCTTGCGCGGCTTAACTTGCTGTCGCAAGTGAGCCTGCACTAGCCGACTGCTGCGCAGTGCGGCCAAGACCGGTGCCTTAAACCGCTCGGCCACGCTTCCACGGCGCGCATTGTAGCGGGTTCGCCCGGCCTTGTGCGCGACACGAACCATCAGGAACGGGTTGACGTGGCTTCAACACGAGTTGTCGGATTTTCGTTAGCGCATGCTGCGCGGACGCGGCGCGGGTCGTTCAAAGCTGAGCAAAACCAAGGTGTTGACCACGGCAGCGGGTAGCCGCTTGTTTGGCATAAATGGTGCTGGTCTGCAGACGTCAGAAACCAGCCGACGCCAGCCATGAGCGATTTATTCGAGATGTTGAGCACGATTACCCGCCGCAGAAAAGCCGAGGCGGGCTCGCCGTTTGCCTCCGTGAAGGCGACCGAGAAATGGCTGAAAAATCTGCATGCGGATTCGGATTACGATGCGCACCATGTGTTGGTCGAAGGCCTCGAACGGTTCAACGCGGAAAATGAACCGGCCACGCTCGGCCGAATGAAATCGTTGATGAAGCTGGAAGAGGCGGGGTTGCCCCTGCAGTCCCGCATCATCGAACAATATGTGCGCAACCAGGCCGCCTTCCGCCTGGCGCGCCAGGCGCTGTGGCGCGAGTCATGGGTGTTCTGGTCGCTGCTGGCGGAGGCCTGGCTCTGCTTGCTGAAGCAGGCGTACCGCAATCCGGCCAGCGCCGAACTCAAACCGTTTGCCGCCGAAATGGCCACCCGTGCGGTGCGCTATGCCGGGCGGGTCATGCGCTGGGACTACCATCAGGCGCGCAATCCTGCCGCATCGGCGTGGCGCCGCGTGCACAAGATCTATCGCCTGATCGAGCGTGACGGGTTTGCCACCCAGGCGGTGCAGGTCGATGGACAGCCCACGCACTGCGCCCGCGAATACACGCTGGTCGTGCTGATGGGGCTGGTGCATCCGCTCGGCTACCGCGCGCAGGAAATCGAATCCATCGCCCGGCTTCTCGAACGCTACGAGCCCCTGCCGTTGCCCGCCACCGTGCCGCTGCGCGATGTGCATACCCATCTGGTGGATCTCTCGCTGAGCGAGGGAGCGGCTGTGCTGGAAAGCGAGTGGGTGCAGGGCCGCCGCCTGCGTTACTTTGCGTTGAGCCCGCTGGTCGATTACCTTAAATCGCTCGACGAGGCTGCGACGGAAGTCGACAGTGGACTGACCCGCCAGGTCGCGAGCCTGATCGAGCGCGGCGGCATCCGCCGCGGACGCCAGCGTACGAACCGTTTCGGGCGCGTGTGGGTGGCGGCCGGCATGGAGAAGATTCTGAGCGCGCTGTCCCACCCCGATTCGTCCAAGGGCAGTCCTGACCTCGAACCGTGGATGCTGCGCGACGAGAGCACCGAGGGCATGGGATTTTCCCTGGCCGAGTCGACGGCGTTGCCGCATGGCCGGCTGGTGGCTGTGAGTTGGGACCCGTCGGAGAATGTGTGGCAATTGCTGGCGATACGCTGGGACCGTGAGGAAGGCGGTCAGCATCTGGTGGGGACCCAGCGCCTGTCGCGCCATCCCAAGCGGGTGGAAGTCTATTTCGACGTGGAGGTGCCGGGCATGACCCGCGAACCGGCTTGGGCCGTGTTTCTGCCGATGACCCACACCGAGCAGGGCGTGAGCAATCTGCTGCTTCCGAAAACGCATTACCAGTTGGGCGCGCCGTTGATGCTGCGCGACGGCGACATTGTCTATCGGTTGCGGCTGGGCGAAGTGCAGGAAGGCCACGAAGGCTGGCTGCGCGTCGGCATGGACGTGGTCGGGCGGGAGCAGTTCGTCGCCGCCGCCTGATGTGTCCGGCGCATCAGCGCGTGCGGATGTCGCCGAAATGAAAGTCGAATGAGCCGGTGCGACGGTCGTTGAAATACTGTTCTAGCGTCGCACGCACCGTGCGGAAAGCGATGTCGTCCCAGGGGATCTCGGCTTCGGTGAAGAGCCGGGTTTCGAGCGATTCGATGCCGGGCTGAAAGTCGAGATCGAGCAGCCGGGCGCGGAACATGAAGTACACCTGATTGATATGCGGCAGGTTGTACAAGGTATACAGGCCGCCCACTTCGATGCGCGCGCCGGCTTCTTCCCAGGTTTCGCGCGCCGCGCCTTCGAGCGTGGTTTCGCCGTTCTCCATGAAGCCGGCAGGCAAGGTCCACAGGCCGTATCTGGGTTCGATGGCACGCCGGCACAGCAGCACCTTGTCCTCCCATTCGGGAATGCAGCCGACGACCATCTTGGGGTTCTGGTAATGGACGGTGCCGCAGTCGGGGCAGACATGACGCGGCAGGTGGTCGCCGCTTGGCACGCGCAGCACCACGGCGCTGCCACATTCACTGCAAAAGTTCATGCTGCTTCCAATTCGGTCTGTGTGCAGGCACGGTATCAAAATCCCCCCACCTCGATCAAGGGTGAAACTGGATGCCGGCCGCCCGAGCGATTATCATTCAAGGCCTTACTGTTGTTCTAATTGGCCATGCGTCCCTCCCATATCGAAACCATCCTCAACCGCGAATTCGAGAGCGCGGCCGACGGTCATCACACGCCGGTGATGCTGTGGGGCCCGCCGGGCGTCGGAAAATCGCAGATCGTCGCCAAGATCGCCCAGCAGCATGGCGTGTCGCTGATCGACATCCGGCTGTCGCAAATGGAGCCGACCGACCTGCGCGGCATCCCGTTCCGCAGCGGCCAGCTGGTCGAATGGTCGATCCCTTCGGTGCTGCCGGATGCCGAACGCCACGGCCCGTCGGGCATCCTGTTTCTCGACGAGATCACCTCGGCCCCGCCGTCCGTGTCGGCCGCGGCCTATCAGCTGATTCTCGACCGTCGCCTGGGCGAATACAAAGTGCCGGACGGCTGGGTGATCTTCGCCGCCGGCAATCGCCAAGGCGACCGCGGCGTGACTTATGCGATGCCGGCGCCGCTGGCCAATCGCTTCACGCATTACGAGGTCGAGGTGAACCTGGACGACTGGGTGGACTGGGCGCACAGCGAGGACATCGATCCGCGCGTGATCGCCTTCCTGCGCTTCCGCCCCGATCTGCTGTTCAGTTTCGACCCGGCGCACACGCCGATCGCCTTTCCCAGCCCGCGCTCGTGGGAATACGCGCATCGCGCGTTGCAGAAATTCGACAAGACCGATCTGCTGGCCGATGCGCTGATGGCCTGCGTCGGACAGTCGGCCGGCCTGGAACTCAAGACCTTCGTCGACAACATGGCGCAGATGCCCGACATCGATGCCATCATCGCCGGCGAGGTGGCGGACGTCCCCGAAGGGATCGACCTGCAGTACGGCGTCGCGGCTGCACTGGTCCGGCGCGCGCTGAAGGCGGCCGACAGCGGCAATGCCACGGCGGTGTATGGCAATATCCTCAAGTACGCGCAGCGTTTCCCGCAGCGCGAAATGGGCGTGATGCTGGTGAGCGATCTGCATCGCGCGGTGGGGCGCCCGCTGTTCGCCGTGCCGGCCTTCGCCGAATGGGCCAACAGCATCACCGATCTGGTTTTATACGAGCATTGATGTCCCATGGCTGAAGCCAACGACGCCACGCTCGAACCCATCCTGACCAAGCTCGCCGCGGCGCGCACGCGACTTATCATGGAGCGCCCGTTTCTCGGCGCGCTGGTGATGCATCTGCCGCTGAAGGTCGGCGGCGAGGGATGCACGACCACCGGCACCGACGCGCAGGCCTTCTATTTCAACCCGAAATTCATCGACAACCTCAATCTCGCGCAGACGCAGTTCGTGCTGGCGCACGAGGCGATGCACTGCGCGATGGGGCATACCCACCGGCGAAACCATCGCGTCAAACGGCGCTGGGACGTGGCCTGCGATCATGCGGTCAACCTGATCCTGATCGAGGAAGGCCTGAAACCGCCGCTGCACGGCATCCTTGCCGACCAGAATTACATGACGCTGTCGGCGGAGGAAATCTATCCGCTGATCCCCGAGGACACGCCGGAAGAGTCCTTCGACCAGCACATGTTCGACAACGACAACGACGCCGGTGCCAGCCCCGACGAGAACCAGCGCCAGGACAACCCCGATGCCGGCGAATCCGGGGGGCAGGGCAGGGAAGGCCAGAGCCAAGCCGAGGAAAAAGAGGGCAGCGGCAGCCAGGCCTCGCAGAAGCCGAACGAGTTGTCGCCCAGCGAGCGCGAGGAACTCGCCGAGCAGTGGAAGAATCGCCTGGCCGCCGCCGCCCAGGCCGCACGTCAGGCTGGCAAGCTGTCGCAGTCGATGATGCGCTGGGTCGACGATCTGCTCGCCCCCAGCCTGCCCTGGCGATCGCTCCTGGCGCGTTTCTTCGCGGTCAATCAGCGTGACGACTATTCGTGGCGCCGGCCGTCGCGGCGCGAGGGCGACGCGCTGCTGCCGCGCCTGTCGAGCGAGGGCATCGACGTGGTGGCGGCGATCGACACCAGCGGCTCGATCAGCGACGAGGAATTGCGCGAGTTCGTCACCGAGCTCGATGCCTTGAAGGGCCAGGTGCGTGCACGCGTCACCCTGCTGGCGTGCGACAACCATGTGGCGGAACAGGCCCCGTGGGAATTCGAGCCCTGGGACACCATGCAGCTGCCGACCGAGCTCTCAGGCGGCGGCGGTACCGATTTCCGCCCGGTATTCGACTGGGTCGAGCACGAAAACCGCAGCCCCAACATGCTGGTGTATTTCACCGATGCCGAAGGCGATTTCCCCAAAGTCCCGCCGAATTACCCGGTGATCTGGCTGGTCAAGGGCAAGGGCGTAGTGCCCTGGGGCGAACGGGTGCAGCTGAATTGAGCGGGCCACCCGACCGCGTCCGCAGCTTCCTGTTCGAGCAGCTTGACATCCGGGGCGCCTGGGTACAGCTGGGCGGCGCCTGGCGCGAGATGACGGCGGGGCGCGATTACCCTGAGCCCGCGCTCGAATTGCTGGGCCAGTTGGCGGGGGTGACCACGCTGATCGCCGCCAACCTCAAGCAGGCAGGGCGACTGACTTTCCAGCTGCGCGGCGACGGCGAAGTGTCGCTACTGGTGATGGACTGCGACGAGCAGTTGCGCCTGCGCGGCATGGCGCGCACGCCGCCGCATCTGTCCGCGGGCAGTCTGCCGGCCCTGCTGGGCGACGGTGCGCTGACCCTGACCCTCGATACCGCCGACATGCGCCAGCCCTACCAGAGCCATGTCCCCTTGCAGGGCGATACGCTCGCCGCCGTATTCGAGCATTACCTCGCGCAGTCCGAGCAGGCGCCGACCCGGTTGTGGCTGGCGGCCAATCACGAGACCGCGGCGGGCCTGTTTTTGCAGGCCTTGCCGGGCGCAGCCATGCGCGATGCCGATGGCTGGAATCGGGTGCAGATCCTGGCCGACACGGTGCGGGCGGACGAATTGCTCGGCCTCGGCGCGATCAAGCTGATCGAGCGCCTGTTTCCGGAAGAGGACGTGCGCGTGTACGATCCGCGCCCGGTCAGTTATCACTGCCCGTATGATCCGGACAAGATCTACTCCATGTTGCGCAGCGTCGGGCGCGCAGAATGCGAAGACATCCTTGCCGAGCAGGGCGAAATACGGGTGCACGACGACATCTGCAACCACGAGTACGTGCTGGATGCGGCCGCGGTGGCGGCTTTGTTCGAATGAAAGGGGGAGCGATGCGGACAGGATGGATACTGGCAGGGCTGCTGATTTTCGCGAACGGGGCACAGGCGGAGGACGGACGCTACCAGGCGTTGCCGCTGGCCGGGGCCGAGGGCGGCAAGGGTGGCGGGCGGGCGCTCATTCTCGATACCCGCGACGGCCATGTATGGATCTGGAGCGAGAACGAACTCATTACCGCGCCGGATGGCCACCGCCGTTATGGCACGGGCTTCATCTATCAGGGCAGGCTGCGCCCCGGCAACCAGGCGGGCGAATTCATCGAACAGCAGGCCAAGTGAACGCGCGACTTCGTCTGTCGCCCGGTCTTGGGTGGGGCGGCGGACGGCCTATGGCTTAAGGCGAAGCCTGTCCGGGCCGATATGTGCTCATACTTGCGCACCCATCCGAGAAAAAATGCAGACCGAGTCAGCCCCCCAACCCGCTTCCCCACAGGCCGGACGCCAGAAAATCCGCCTGGGCGACCTGCTCGTCGAGCAGAAAGTCATCTCCAGCGCCGACCTGGACATCGCACTGGCGGCGCAGAAGAAAAGCGGGCGCCGCCTGGGCCGCATCATCGTCGAAAGCGGGCTGGCAGGCGAAAACGACATTGCGCAGGCGCTGGCGCGGCAATTGAATCTTCCCTTCATCGATCTCAGGAAATTCAATCCGGATGCCTCCATCCTGCAGCTGTTGCCGGAAACGCAGGCAAGGCGTTTCCGGGCCATGCCGCTGGCGCGGCGGGACAGCAGTATTTTCGTCGGCATGGCCGATCCGACCGATCTGTTTGCCTACGATGAAATCGCCCGGTTGATCCCGGACGATATCCAGCTTGCCGTGGTGGCGGAAGGCGACCTGCTGGCGGCCATCGACCGGATCTACCGGCGAACCGACGATATCCACGGCCTGACCGAGGAACTCGCGCGCGACATGGGCGAGAGCGAGGCCAGCATCATCGGCCTGGAAGCGCTGGGCGAAGGGCAGGCCGATGCGCCCGTGGTGCGCTTGCTGCAGACCCTGTTCGAGGATGCGCTGCAGGTCAATGCGTCCGACCTGCACATCGAACCGCAGGAAAAACAGCTGGCCATCCGTTTCCGCATCGACGGCGTGCTGCATCCGCAGACCCAGGCCGATCTCAAGATTGCGCCGGCGCTGGCCCTGCGGCTCAAGATCGTGTCCGGGCTGGATATTTCGGAAAAGCGCCTGCCGCAGGACGGCCGCTTTGCGGTCAAGGTGCGCGGCCGCACCGTCGACGTGCGGCTGTCCACCATGCCTACGCAATACGGCGAGTCCGTGGTGATGCGGCTGTTGAGCCAGGGCGACAACATGCTTGCCGTCGACAGCCTCGGCATGCCACCCGACATGCAGGAACGCTTTCGCGCCATCCTGCACCGTCCCAACGGCCTGGTCCTGGTGACTGGTCCGACCGGCAGCGGCAAGACGACTACGCTCTATGCCGCGCTCGGCGAACTCAACGACCCGGGCACCAAGATCATCACGGTCGAAGACCCGGTGGAATACCGGCTTGCCGGCATCAATCAGGTGCAGGCGAACGACAAGATCGACCTCAGCTTTGCCCGGGTGCTGCGCGCCATCCTGCGCCAGGATCCGGACGTGATCCTGGTCGGCGAGATGCGCGATGCCGAAACCGCGCAGGTCGCGCTCCGGGCGGCCATGACGGGCCATCTGGTGCTGTCCACCCTGCACACCAATGATGCGGCCTCCACCCCGGTTCGCCTGCTCGACATGGGCGTTCCCGCGTTCATGGTGGCGACGTCGGTACAGGGCGTGCTGGCGCAGCGCCTCCTGCGCAAGGTGTGCGGCCATTGCAAGGCCCCGCATGTGCCGACGCCGCAGGAGCGGGTCTGGCTCGGGCGGGCCCAAGCCGACCAGGCCGACGACGGCTATGTCGCGGGCACGGGCTGCGACCGCTGCCATGGCACCGGTTATTCCGGACGCCGTGCCGTCCATGAGTTGCTTGAAATCAATACCGCGCTGGCGGAAAGCCTGGCGCGCAAGAATCCGGCCGAATTCGTGGCCGCCGCACGCGCGTCCATGGCCGGCCATACCCTGCGCGACCAGGCCATCGCGTTGGCACGGGCCGGCGTGACCTCGCTGGCCGAGGCGATGCGCGCCAGCGCCCAGGACGAGACAAGCTGATGCTGCGCTTTGCCTATACCGGCCGCACCCGAAGCGGCGAGAAGGCCCAGGGTATTCTTGAGGCGGACAATGCTGCCGCATGCGCCAGCAACCTGCTGAAAAACGGCATTTCGCCCGTCACCATCCAGGAAACCGGGCAATCCGAGCGGCGCGGGGCGAAGCCGAAAAGCCTCAGTCTCTTCGAGCCTGCCGTCCAGCCCATCGACGTGCAGCTGTTTTCGCGCCAGCTCTACACCCTGATGCGCGCCGGCGTTCCGATCCTGCGGTCGCTATCGGGCCTCCTCGAGTCGACCACCAATGCGGCCTTTGCCCGGGTGATCACGTCGCTGAAGGAATCGCTCGAAGCGGGACGCGACCTGTCGACGGCGATGCGCCAGCATCCCGCGGTCTTTTCGCCGTTTTACATTGCGATGGTGCGGGTAGGGGAGGCGACCGGACGCCTGGACGAAATCTTCCTGCGCATGTTCGAGCACCTCGAATTCGAACGCGAGACCCGCGCCCGCATCCGCGAAGCGCTGCGTTACCCGATCTTCGTGCTCATCGCCATGGTGGTCGCGATCGCCGTCATCAACGTCTTCGTCATCCCGGCTTTTGCCAAGGTCTACGCCGGCCTCGGGGCGGAGTTGCCGCTGATGACGCGCATTCTCATCGAAACCTCGCGCCTGACCATCGCCTATGGCTGGCTCATGCTGGCCGGGCTGGTGCTGGCCATCATGGGATTCCGCATGTGGCGCGTCACCCCCGGCGGGCGCCTGCTATGGGACCGCTTCAAGCTCAGGCTGCCGCTCACCGGGTCGATCATGCTGCGCAGCACGCTGGCCCGTTTCGCGCGCACGCTGGCGCTGTCGCTGAAAAGCGGCATTCCCGCGGCGCAGGCGCTCTCGGTGGTGGCCGAAGTCACCGACAACGCCTGGATCGCCTCGCGCGTCGAGCAGATGCGCAACGGCATCGAGCGCGGCGAATCGGTCCTGCGCACCGCGCAGAACGCAGCCGTGTTCAACCCGGTGGTGCTGCAGATGATCGCCGTCGGCGAGGAAACCGGCAGCATCGATGAGCTCATGCAGGAAGTCTCCGGGATGTACGAACGCGAGGTGGACTATGAAATCAAGACCCTGGCCGCCCGTATCGAACCGCTGATCATCGTCGCCCTGGGCGGCGTCGTGCTGGTGCTGGCACTCGGCGTGTTCCTGCCGATGTGGGACCTCGCCAGCGTCGCCATCAAGTGACGTCCTGATCGTAATTTCATGTTTTTGTTCAAGTCTCGGCCGAGTGCGCCGAAATAGGTCCTGTGGCTGCCGCAGGCGGCCGGCGCATGAGACCAACCTATTCGAATAAGCAGGAGAACACTATGCACACCCTGAAGGACATGAAAACCAGGCAGCGCGGCTTCACCATGATCGAACTCATCGTCGTCATCGTCATCCTCGGCATCCTCGCCGCGGTGGCGCTGCCGCGCTTCACCAACATCCAGCGCGATGCCCGGATTGCCAAGCTGAATGCGGCGCGGGGCGCGGTGTTGGCGGCGTCGGGAATGATTCATGGCGCGGCTCTGGTGCGCGGCGGCGTGGCTGATACAGCCAATTGCCCAGTGAACTTGGGGCCAGCCCCCAACCGCGCTGACAACACGACCAACCTGTGTACTGAATCGGGGCGTGTCGCGATCGTTAACGCGTACCCTGCGGCCACGTGGGACGGAATTGTGAATGCGGCGGGACTCACCTCCACCTTCGCCAACACCTCGGCGGCTTTGGACGCTGCGCTTACAGCTGATGGTTATGCGCAGGTGGCATCGGGCGCGAACATCCGGATTCAGGTGCTCGGTGGCAGCAACCCGGCCAACTGCCGCTTCCAATACAATCCGGCGGCTGCCAACGGCGCACCGGTAATCAGTGCAATTACCACAACTGGCTGTTGATTCGCCATTGATCATGCTTCATTTGAACCGCGGCTCAAGCCGCGGTTTTACCATGGTGGAACTGATCCTGGTGATCGTCATCGCCGGCATTCTCGCGGCGGTGGCCGCGCCGCGCATGATGGGCCGCAGCGGCTTCGACACCCGCGGCTACGCTGACCAGCTGGCTTCCACCGTGCGCTTCGCGCAGAAGCTGGCCGTCGCCCAGCACGCCGATGTCTACGTGCAACTGACGGCAAACGATGCCACCCTCTGCTATCTTGCCACCATGCCGTGCCCGGTTGCCAGCCAGGCGCCCGGGCCTGGCAGCGAAAAGCCCTACACCGTCAACGCGCCAAGCGGCGTGGCAATCACGCCGACTACAACGCTCCACTTCGATGCCGGCGGGCGCCCCGTGAATCTCGCTGCCCGGCTCGACATCCACGTCAACGGCAGCGGGACGCATCATGTGTTCGTCGAGCAGGAGACCGGCTATGTCCACTGACGAACGCGGCCTCAGCCTGATCGAGTTGCTGGTGTTCATCGTGGTGGTGGGCATTGCGGTGACCGGGGTGCTGTCGGTCTTCAGTCTGAACGCGCGGACCAGCGCCGATCCGGTGGTGCAGAAACAGGCGCTCGCCATCGCCGACTCGCTGCTCGAGGAAGTGCTGGCCAAGCCCTACACCTATTGCGATCCCGACGATGCCAATGTGGAGACGGCACAAAATGCATTGGTGGGCCCCTTGGATTGCGCCACGACTCCGGAAAGCATGGGGCCTGAGTTAGCTCAAGGTGAGTCGCGCAATGCCAACCTCACGCCGTTCGACAACGTCAACGACTACAACGGCTTTGCTATGACAGGCATCGTCGACCCCAGCGGCAATGCGGTTCCCGATCTGAATGGCTACACGGCCACGGTTCAGGTACAACCAGCCGGCGCATTCAACGGCATCCCCGCCGGTGAAACCCTGCTCGTCACCGTGACCGTCACCGGCCCTGGCAACCACAGCGTCACCTTGTCCGGCTACCGCACACGCTATGCGCCCAACCTCTGACCACGCCGGTTTCACCCTGATCGAGATGATCATCGTCATCGCGATCACCGCCATCGTCGGTTCGATGGTGGCAGTGTTCCTGCGCGCGCCGCTGGAGAGCTACGTGGCCCAGGACCGCCGCGCACGCCTCGCCGACGCGGCCGACACCGCGCTGCGGCGCATGGGGCGCGACATCCGGCTGGCGCTGCCCAACAGCGTGCGCGTCACCACGGATGCGGCCGGCGTGGTGTATCTGGAGTTTCTCGGCACCCGCAGCGGCGGGCGCTACCGCGCGCAGGGCGGCGGCGACATCCTCGATTTCACCGTGTCCGACACGGGTTTCGACGTGCTCGGCCCCGGTATCGATATGAAGGCCGGCGACCTGATCGCCGTATACAACCTCGGCATAACCGGGGCCGACGCCTGGGCGGGCAACACGCTCGCGGCCTATGCGGGTGCGCCCGGTAACGTGACTCATATCGCCATTACTTCCAAGCAGTTTCCGCTGGCCTCGCCCGGCAACCGCTTCCAGGTCGTCGACGGGCCGGTGACCTATGTGTGCGCGCCGAACCCGGCGAATCCTGCGCTGGGTACGCTCACACGCTACTGGGGGTATGCCATCGCCGCGGCTAAGCCCACGCCGCCCGCGCCGCCCGCGCCCGCCTCGAGCGCGCTCCTGGCGACCAACGTCAGCGCATGCAGCTTCACGTACCAGCCCGGCGCCACTGAACGCGGCGGGCTGGTCAGCATGACGCTTGATCTGAGCCAGGCGGGCGAAACCGTGCGCCTGTATGCCACGACGCAGGTGAGCAACCAGCCATGAACCGGATGCCGCGCACCGAGTCCGGTTTCGTCCTGCCGACCGCGATCTTCCTGCTGGTCGTACTGGCCGCGCTGGCGACCTACATGGTGTCGCTGTCGCGCACCAGCCACATCAGCAGCGCGCTCGACGTCCAGGGGACGCGCGCCTATCTGGCGGCGCGCGCCGGCATCGAGTGGGGGGCGTGGCAGGTGGTCGATCCGCAACACCTCCAGCCGAGCCCAGCACCATGCCCGGCTTCGCCCTACACGCTGACGGGGCTCGGCGGAACGCTTGCCGCGTTTACCGTGAAAGTGACCTGCACCCAGTCCGCCCCCTACACCGACGGGGCCGATACGGTCACGGTTTACCAGATCACCTCGACCGCGACGTCGGGCGCGCCCCACGAGGTGGATTACGTCGAGCGGCAGATCCAGGCGAGTTTCTCGAAATGAACAGGATCGCCAGGCGCCTCGTGTTCGCCGCCGTTCGAATGTTCGGCCGCCTCGTCTTGGGCAGGTGGCTCGTCCTGTTGTGTGGCGGTCCGCTTGGGATTGCGCTGGCCCTCGCGCCGGCGCACGCGGCGACCTATTCCAGCATGGCCACGACCTCGAACTGGGTCAATCCGTCCGCGCATACGCACGTCACCTGGACGCACGGTGCATCCTGCAGTTCGGGCTACGCGGGCGCGCCCGTCGACGACGACATCACGGCGCAGCTTCCCCTGGGGTTCACGTTCAATTTCGGCGGCGTGAACTACACGCAGGTGCAGATCATGAGTAACGGCCGCCTGCAATTCAACAACGGATACTGCGGCTATGGTACCCAGACGGTAGGGCCGCCGCCGACCTATACCTATCCGTATCCCACCGCCAGCGTGTCCAGGACCCTGCGCATCTATGGCGTGGACCTGGATGCCACGCCAAGCGGGCCGTCGGGGGTGTGCCCCACCGCGACCTGCTATGTGAGCTACGCCACGGAAGGCACAGCACCCAACCGCCGTTTCGTCGTGACCTGGGTGAACGTCCCGGAGTGGGGCGCCACGACGCGTACCGGGAGCTTCAATCTGCAGATCATTCTTGAGGAAACGACCAACGAGTTCGTCTACCAGTTCGGCCCGAGCAGCCATCCCACCGGCGGCTCCGCGCAGATCGGCTGGCAGTTGAGCCCGACGGATTATGCGGTGTGGTCCACGCCCGTCGTGCCGCCTGCCAATTCAGCGGTGCGGTTCTACGTGCCGGGACCGATCGCCGAATTCCACATGGACGAGCCGATCTGGTCGGGCGCGGCGGGCGAGGTGCTGGACAGCGCCGGCCACGGCTACGACGCGACGGCGACCAACGGTGCGGCCACCAGCAGCGCAGCACCGGCGATTGCGGGCACGCCGGGCACCTGCGGCTACGGCGTGTTCGACGGCAACAACGACTATGTTGCGATCCCCGCAAGCTTTCCCAACCTCGCCACGGACTTCACCCTGACCGCGTGGATACGCACCACCAACAACGCCAAGAGCGGCCAGCGCATTTTCATCGACGACCAGAACAATACCGGCGGCTATGGCTTCAGCCTGGGCGATGGCGGTGCCGGCAGGCTGCGTTTCTATACGCGGGCGCTCAATCCGATCATTCTGGATACGCCCAACGTCATCCAGAACAACACCTGGTATTTCGTCGCGGCGGTGGCGGATCTCGGGGCCAGGACCAAGAGCTTGTACGTCTACAACCAGGCCGGCACCCAGCTTGCCTACGTCACCCAAACCTACACCGGAACCTGGGGCACCGATGTCGGCGCGGCGTCGATCGGTGGCGAGAACAATGCCTCCAC
This sequence comes from Thiobacillus sp. SCN 63-57, assembly GCF_001725555.1. Lineage (NCBI taxonomy): Bacteria > Pseudomonadati > Pseudomonadota > Betaproteobacteria > Nitrosomonadales > Thiobacillaceae > Thiobacillus > Thiobacillus sp. SCN 63-57. Next base: position 39,569 of record NZ_MEGP01000011.1, read on the forward strand.
GGAAAACGGGTCGAGCTTCAGGTTCAGCGGCAATCTGGATGAGGTCGGCGTGTACAAGGGCGCAATGAACGCGGCGCAACTGAGCCAGGTGATGGGCCAGAAACGGCCGTGCAGCATCGTCACGGTGATCGCGCCCGCCGGATTCAACGCATTCGAGACCGGCACGCCGGCGGGCAGTGCAAGCGGCGTGATCCATACCAAGGTGTCCGCCGGCGCGTTCAACCTGGCCGTGGTCGCGCTCAAGAGCGGCGGCGCGGCCGTCGAAACCGCCTTCACCGGCAATGTGAAACTGGAACTCGTCGACGCATCGGCGGGCGCCAGTTGCGGGGCCTATGGCCTGATCCGCAGCATGGGCACGCTGACGTTCGCTGCGGGCGACGCGGGGCGCAAGACGCTGGCTGGTATCGTCGAACCGAATGCCTGGCCCAACGCGCGCATCCGCATGACGTATCCGGCGACTGGCGCGCCGACGATCGTCGCCTGCTCGACCGACAACTTCGCCATCCGGCCGGCGAGCTTCGGCGGCGTGACGGTGAGCGATGTCGACAGTGTCAGCGCCGGAGCCACTCGCACGCTTGCCAATACCGCGGTGTCCGGCGGCAACGTCCACAAGGCCGGGCAGCCATTCCAGATCGTGGCGACGGCCGCTAACGCGGTGGGCGCCGCCACCACGAACTACAGCGGCAATCCCGCGGCCAGCCTGACGGCCTGCGTGCTGCCCGCCACGGGCTGCACCCTGGGCACGCTCGCGACCGGCACCTGGTCTGCCGCCGCCGGCACGGTGACGACCACCGGTGCCCGCTATTCCGAAGTCGGCGCCTTCGCCATGAAGCTCTCGGACGCCAGCTTCGCAGCGGTGGATGCCGCGGACGGCTCCAGCGCGGTCGAACGGACGATCGAATCGGCGGCCTTCAACGTCGGCCGCTTCGTGCCCGACCATTTCGACCTGACGAAGGCCAGCACGCCCGTCTTCAAGACCTTCAATGAAGTGGATGCGAATTGCCCCGCCCCAACCAAGCGTTCGTTCACCTATGTCGGCCAGCCCTTCGGCTATCTCACGCTGCCGCAGGCCACGATCACGGCGAAAAATGCCGCCGGCGCCACCACGCTCAACTACACGGGCGCGCTGTGGAAGCTCGCGCCCGCAGGCGCCGTGCAAACCTATACCCCCGTCACCGGCAATCTGGATATCGGCTTGCTGGGGGCGCCGACCGTCACCGCGGGCGGCGCCGGGGCAGGTACCCTGGTGGCCAATGCGGCGGACGAAATCGCGTTTGTGCGCACCACCCCGGTTGCGCCCTTCATTGCGGACATCAGCCTGTCGATGAGCATCCAGGACATCGCCGAGGCGGGCGTGTCCGGCAACGGCACCGTTGACACCCTTGCGCCCGCGCTGTTCGCAAGCATCGCCTTCGACGCGGTCACTGCGGCCAATGCGGGCAAAGAAATCCGCTTTGGCCAGCTGGTCCTGACCAACGCCCTCGGTTCGGAACTGCTCGGCCTGCCGGTGCCGATCGAGACCCGCTACTGGAATGGCAGCGGGTTTGTCCTCAATACAGCGGATTTCTGCACCCGACTTGCCGCCAACACTGTGACGCTCTCCAATTGGCAGCGTGCGCTCAATGCCTGCGAGACTTCGGTGTCATTGTCCGGCCGTTTCAACGCGGGCCGTGGCAACCTGCGGTTGTCCTCACCGGGTGCGAACAATACCGGCAGCGTTGACCTTACTGTGCAGCTGGGTGCCGTGGCCAGCGGCAGCACATGTCCGGCGGGACCGGCCGTTGCGGCATCGCAAAGCTGGCTGCAGGGCCACTGGAGCGGTGCAGGCGTGACGTACGACCAGGATCCCGCGGCGCGCGCCAGTTTTGGCCTGAATCGCGGCAGCAAACCGCTGATCTATCTGCGTGAGATGTATTGAGCCAGATTAAATCCTTTGACAACAACAGCTTATTTATTTAAGTTCAGAAAAATTTTCAGGTCCGACCCATGCAGCTTTTCCGTCGATCGAGCGAACAGGGCTTAACTGCATATTTGCGTCTTCCCGGACGCATTGCGTATGCGCGCGTCGACCGCAGGGTGGCCGTTCCCAGGCTGCTCGCTGCCGGCGTGGCGACAGTCAAGGGCGACAACTGGGGCGAGGCGCTGGCCCAACTGCATGGAAAAGGGCCGGTCAGTCTCGTGTTGAAACCGGCCGATTACCGGCTGCGTTTGCTCGACGCACCGAACGTGCCCGCCGATGAACTCAAGTCCGCGGTGCGCTGGCAGATCCAGGACATGCTCGATTTCCACGCCGACGACGGCACGGTGGACGTGCTGGAAGTGCCGCATCCCGAGCATGTGAGCCATGCGAAGCAGATTTTCGCGGTGGCGGCAAAAAACAGCCTACTGGCCGAAGAGGCCGTACTCGCGACCAACGCCGGGCTGAACCTCACCATCATCGACATCATGGAAACCGCCCAGCGCAACGTGGCTACCCGGCTGGAAACCCCGGGGCGTGCACTGGCGCTCTTTTCGTTCATCGAAACCGGCGGCCTGCTGACGCTCACACTGGACGGCGAATTGTGTATGGCGCGCACGCTGGGCGTGAATCAGACGGTACTGGACATCGAAGGCCTGGAGAGCGTGCTCGAACGTCTGACGCTGGAAATTCAGCGTAGCCTCGATCATTTCGACCGTCAGTTCGGCGGGATTCCCGTCGACCGCCTGCTGCTTGCGCCGATGGAGAATGTCGAAGGCCTGTGTAACGGCCTGGCCGGCAATCTTGCCTTGCCGGTCAAGCCGCTCGACCTGGCGGAAGTGTTGGATATCGCCGCCTTGCCGGAGGCGAACGCCTTGCCGCCGCACTGCTTCCATGCCATCGGCGCCGCCTTGCGGATGGAAGAGACCAAGCCATGAGCCAGCAGATCAACCTGATCAGTCCGTTGCTGCTCAAGAAGCGCTATGCGTTCGGTCTGCGGGAAATGGGGGTGGGGCTGGGAGTGGTCCTGGCGGCGGCGCTGGCCTGGTCGGGGGTTCTGACCTACCGAGCGAACACGCTGGAAAAAGAGGCGGCGCAGCTGGAAAGCCAGCAAGCAATCGCGCAGCAGGAACTGGATCAATTGGGGGCTGCCGCGACCAGGCCGGCGAGTGCGCTCCTGTCCGGGCGCGTCAAGGCCATACAGGCCCAGGTGGCACAGCGCGAGGCGCTGCTGGCATCGATGAGCCGCACCATCGAAAGCACGTCAACGGGATTTTCTTCCCGCCTGCGCGCGCTCGCGCAAAGCAGCACCGAAGGTGTCTGGCTGAACGGCTTCACCCTCTCGCCGGATTACGTGGCACTCGAGGGCTCGGCGCTGAATGCCGGCCTGGTGACGACCTACATGGATCGGCTCGGCAAGCAGGCGGCTTTTTCCGGTATGAAATTCACCGGCATGAATGCCGAGCTTGCGCAGGCTGCAGGGGATAGCCAGGTTCGCTCCGATATCCCCGAGCACATCGACTTCGCCCTGTATGCGGGCAGCCGGAAGAACCTGGCGGACAAGGGAGAATCCGATGAACGCTGAAAAATGGCGCGAGATCGGCGTGCGGATTGGTGCGATGAGTTTGCGGGAGCGCCTGTTCGTCTTTGCCGCAGCGGTGGTGGTGGCGGGGGCGCTGGTGCAGACCCTGCTGATCGATGCGGCGCAACGGCGCGTGCAGAATGCCGACGATCGTCTGCAAGGCGCTCATGCAGCACTGGTGCAGATCGGTCAGCAGCAGACGCTGCTGGCCAGCCAGGGGGGAAGAGATCCCGATCGGGCGATGCGGGAGGCGCTCGCTGCACAGGAAGCACGCCTGTCCGCATTGAATGCGGAGCTTGCAAGCCGCGAACGCGTGCTGATTCCGCCCGAGCGGATGGCCCAGGTGTTGAAGGATGTGGTGCGCAGTCAGGCCGGTATCCGGATCGTCGGGTTCAAGACGCTCAGCCCGCGCCCCGTATCGCTGCCGGAGGCAGCCGAAGGAAGTCCGCCGGGATTTTATCGGCACGGTTTTGAGATCACGGTGAGCGGATCCTATTCCGACCTGGTTGCCTATCTCGAACGCCTGGAAGCCCTGCCCTGGCGTTTCAGCTGGGTCGAGGCGACGCTCGACACGTCTGCCCGTCCCGACCTGAAACTGACCCTCGTCGTCCACACCCTGAGCCTGGAGGAAGCATGGCTGCGCGTATGATGCTGTGTGCCGCGATTGCGTTGCTGACATCCCCCGGCGTCTGGGCAGATCTGCCGGATCCCACGGCGCTGCCGGTTGCGCCTGCCGCAAAAGACAGCGCCAGCCCGGGCATTTCACTCACGGCCATCAAGCGGCGCGGCGCGCAGAGGCTGGCCGTCATCGATGGCCAGGAAGTGGCTGTGGGCGGGCGCTACCAGGGTGCCCGCGTGGTGCGCATCACCGAAAGCGAAGTGGTGCTGCGCCGAGGGACGGATGTCACGGTGCTCGAACTGTATCCGCACGTCGAGAAACGACCGCGCGGCAAATAAGAAAAGGGAGACATTGCGGATGATGAAGCGCTACACCATGATCGTTGTCGGTTCGCTGGTTCTGCTGGGGTGCGCCGGCCCGCTGACGCCGCGCGATACACAGCAGGCGATCCGTCAGGAAATCGCCCAGGCCGCCCAGGCGCAGCCCGCGCCGCACGCGGTGACAGATGCACAGGCCCAGGCTGCGCTACTGCCCCCGCTCAAGCTGGAACTGCCCAAGAATGCGGCCGAGCCGGCCGAGCCGCGTTTCGACCTGGTCGTCAACGGTGCGCCTGCGCAGGACGTGTTCATGGCGATCGTCTCCGGCACGCGCTACAGCATGCTGGTGCATCCCGAAGTGGCGGGCACGATTTCCGCCAATCTCAAGAACGTCACCGTGCCCGAGGCGATGTCCGCCATACGCGAACTGTACGGTTACGACTACACGATGGAAGGACATCGCATCGTGGTGCGGCCGCTGACGCCGCAGACCCGCATCTTCAAGGTGAACTACCTGGCAGGGACCCGCACCGGTTCGTCGGACATGCGCGTGATTTCCGGCTCCGTCAGTTCCGCGGGCACCGGCGGCACGAGCGGCGTGACCGGCGCGGGTTCGACGCAACAGTCGCTGGAAACCAGCCGGATCGACACGAAGCTCAATTCGGATTTCTGGGGTGAATTGAAGGCGGCGCTGGAAACCATCGTCGGCGAGTCCGGCAAGGTGATCCTCAGCCCGCAGTCGGGCATCGTGGTGGTCAGGACCACGCCGCGCACGATGCGGGATGTCGAGCACTTCCTCAAGGCCACCGCCTCGGCGGTCGAACGCCAGGTCATGCTGGAGGCGAAGATACTCGAGGTGCAGTTGAACGACGGTTATCAGACCGGCATCAACTGGTCGGTGCTGCACAACGGCCAGCACAAGTATTCCTCGGGCGCCAACGCCGGCAATTTCGATCTGCTGACCGGTGCCGCCAGCGGTTCGCTGGCGGATGTGCTCGGCAGCGGGCTGCCTGCGGCGTCGGGCACCTCGTCCGGCATCTTCGGCCTCGCATTCCAGACCAAGAGCTTCGCCGCGCTGATCAATTTCCTGGAAACCCAGGGGTCGGTGCACGTGTTGTCGAGCCCACGCATTGCCGCGCTGAACAACCAGCAGGCCGTGCTCAAGGTCGGCACCGACGATTTCTTCGTGACCGATGTGTCGACCACCAGCAATACCGGTGGGGCCGGCACCACGACCACGCCCAGCGTGACGCTGCAGCCCTTCTTCTCGGGCATCGCGCTCGATGTCACGCCGCAGATCGACGAGAAAGGCCGCATCACGCTGCATATCCGTCCCTCGGTGAGCGTGGTGACGGAGAAGATCAAGAACATCGACGCCGGCCAGGCCGGAAAGCTGACGCTGCCGCTCGCTTCCAGCGCCGTCTCGGAAACCGACAGCGTCGTGCAGGTGGAGGATGGGCGCATCGTCGCCATCGGTGGAATGATGAAGCAGTCCTTCGACGGCAGCGCCAACCGTGTGCCCGGGCTGGGTCAGGTGCCGCTGTTGGGGTACTTCTTCGGCAATACCAATCAGAGCTCGAAGAAGAGCGAACTGGTGATCCTCATCAAGCCGACCGTCATCGACAGCCAGGCGGACTGGCAGGCGGATGCGGAAGCGACCCAGGCTCGCCTCGACAAGATCGAGCGACAACCGGCGACGCCATGACGGCAGTGGCTTTCTCCAACGCCGATCATTCGCTGGGCGCAGCGAGCGGATTATCGGATGGCGGAAAGTCGATTCCTTCGACCGGCAGCCGCCATTCCCTCTCCTATCTTGCCCATTTCGGGCTTGCCGAAGCGCCTTTCGGACTGACCCCCGATACCGATTTCTTTTTTGCCTCGCCACCGCATCAGGAAGCGCTGGACACGCTCCTCCATGCGCTGGAAAGCGGTGAGGGCTTCATCAAGATCGTCGGCGCGGTCGGAACCGGGAAAACCCTGCTGTGCCGGACCCTGCTGGCCGAGTTGCCCAGACGCTGCCGCGCGCTCTATCTCCCCAACCCCGCGCTCGATCCGCTCGGGATCCTGTGTGCCGTCGCCGAGGAACTGGGCCTCAAGCTGACGGGACAGGAAAGCTATTACCGCGTCCACAAGGCGATCCAGTCGCGGTTGATCGCGCTGGCCAGGCGTGGCACCCGCGTGGTGCTGATTCTCGACGAGGCCCAGGCGATCTCGCTGGAGAGCCTGGAAACGATCCGGCTGCTGTCCAACCTGGAAACCGAGAAGCGGAAATTGCTGACGATCGTGCTGTTCGGCCAGCCAGAACTGGATGCGCGGCTGCAGGCCATTCCGCAGCTCAAGACCCGGATCAGTTTCCATGATCGTCTGCGTCCCCTGCAACGCGAGGAACTCGTTGCCTATCTGTCCCATCGCCTGGCGCGCGCGGGTTTCGAGCCTACTGCCTTGCCGCTCAGCCCGCGTGCCGTCGGGTTTTTGTACGAAGCCAGCGCCGGCGTTCCGCGCGTCATCAATATCATTGCCCACAAGGCGCTCATGCTGGCATATGGAAAAGGCCTGCATCGCGTCGGCGGGCGCGAGATGCGGGAGGCTGCACGCGACACCCTGGCGGCCAAGGCGGTCAATCACACTGCACGATGGGTGCTGTTCGTTCTGGCGACGCTGGGGGCGGGCGCTGCAGCCGCAGGCTGGTTGTACCTGATTGCGTAGACCGTTCCATGCCGGATTTCGATTGAACGTATGAGTATCATCAACCAGACGTTGCGTGCGCTGGACGCGCGCCAGACCGATCGCGCGTCTCGTCGGACGCCGCCGCCTCCACCCGTCTGGGCGAAGCGGCCTCGGACGCGGCTGTGGGGCAGCGTTGCCCTGTTATCGTCACTTGCCGGACTGGCAATCTGGCTGGCCGCTGAACGTCGCCAGCCGCCTCCCGTGGAAAGCGAGCGGCATGTCGCGATGCAGCCTGTGGCCGTGTCAGCGCCTATGCCGCACACGTCGCCTGCCGTGCCCCCCACACAAATTTCGGTCAAGACATCCGCCGTCCCCGTTGTCGCCGAGCACCAAGCCGGGCCTGTGGATGAGAAAAAAGACAAGCAACGGCCTGGACCGGCCGCCCCGCCCGAACTGCCCGGACCCGCCGTGGCGGTCGCGACGGCAGACGTGTCGGATCACGCTGTGGCGCAGCAGCCAGTCATCCGCAAGGAAGCCAGCCAACCCACTCCCCGCGAAGCAGCTGACGAACGCTATCGCAAGGCATTGACGTTCATCCGGGCAGGGCAGGCAGATCGGGCCCGGGTGCTGCTGGAAGAGGCGCTTGCATTGTCGCCGGAGCATGTCGCGGCGCGCGAGGCGTTGGCCGCGTTGTTGAGCGATGCCGGCCGCAACCAGGAGGCCGAGAAGGTCTTGCGCATCGGGCGTGCGGCGAGCCCTGAGCATGCGTGGTTTGCGCTCAGCCTCGCTCGCCTGCTGGCGGCGCGTGGGGATACGGAAGGCGCCGTCGCAAGCTTGCAGAGCGGGATGGGCGGGCACGGGGTCGATGCCGATTACCATGCGACGTTCGCGGCGCTGCTGGTGCAGCTCAAGCAATATCCCGATGCCGTGCGGCAGTACAAACAGGCGCTTGAGATGCAACCGGGCCCGGGAACCTGGTGGGTGGGCTTGGGACTCGCCCTGGCCGCCCAGGGAAAGAACGACGAAGCGCGTTCCGCCTACCGACGCGCGCGCATGGCAGGCAATCTGCCGGATACGCTCGAAGAATTCGTCCGTGCCAAACTCGCCGACTAACAATCGGCTGGCACGGTGAATACCTTGAAATCACAGGGTTTGCGCGAACGCAACCAGGGCGTGGCCCAAGGGTTGTGGTAATTACACAACGCAAATTTTCCGCAATGGAAGAAAATTAATAGATTGTGGTTTTCTTTTGCCGATTTGTTAGAATTCCGCGCGTCGGCTGGATCTCAAGTCCCGGACCGATCTCTGGTGTGGGTTTTTATATTCGTAATAAAGGGAAATCAAATGAAATATTCCGTTCTCCGCGCCGGCTCCGGAAGCTGCTGCTCCGATGGAAGCTGCTCCTGCTGCTCCTGCCGCTCCGGAAGCTGCCGCTCCCGCTGCTGACGCTGCTGCACCTGCTGCTGACGCTGCCGCTCCTGCTGCTGCGCCTGCTGAAGCTCCTGCCAAGTAATTCCTGGCTCAGGAACGAGAACCGGCCTTCGGGCCGGTTTTTTTATGCCTGCAGGAAACGATCGAGCCGCGCCATGGCCTCGGCCAGGCGTGGCAGCGGCTGGGTATAGGCGAAGCGGATATATCGCGCCGGCTGGTAGGTGCCGAAATCGACCCCGGGCGTCGTGGCGATACCTGCTTCCTCGAGCAAACGATTGGCCAATACATGGCTGTCCTGGGCCAGGCGGCTGCAATCGGCATACAGGTAAAACGCGCCCTGTGGCGTGGCCGGGATGACGAAGCCGCGCTCGCGCAAGGCCGGCAGCAGGTAATCGCGACGGGCGCGCAACTCGGCCTTGCAGGCTTCGAGCATGTCCAGGCTTGCGGGAGCGAATGCTGCAAGCGCGGCATGCTGCGCCGGGGTGGGGGCGGCCAGATACAGATTCTGTGCGAGCCGTTCCAGCGCCGGCATGGCCCAGGCGGGGGCCGCCAGCCAGCCGAGCCGCCAGCCGGTCATCAGGAAGAACTTCGAGAAACTGTTGACGACAAACACGTCATCCCAGCGGGCGGCGCTGTGTTCGAGGCCGTCGTAGGTCAGCGCCAGATAGATCTCGTCGACGATCAGGGCGATGCCGTGCGTAGCGCACCAGTCGTGGATGCGTTCGAGCTCATCCGCTGCCATGGCGGTGCCGGTGGGGTTGGACGGGCTGGCGATCAGCACCGCACGAGTGGCCGTGGTGGCATGACGCTCGATCAGTTCGAGCGTGAGCTGGAAGCCGCTGTCGGCATCGACCGGCACGTTGATCGCGTGCGCTTCGCAAAAACGAGCGAAGTGGCGATTGCAGGGATAGCCGGGGTCGGCCATCAATACGGTGTCGCCGGGCCCGGCCAGCAATCCCAGCGCCAGCAGCAGCGCGCCGGATGCGCCGGGGGTGACGACGATGCGCCCGGGTTCGACCGGGGCCTGCCAGCGCGAGGCGTAAAATCCGGTGATGGCCGTGCGCAGCTCAGGCAGGCCCAGGGCGCCGGTGTAGTGCGTATGGCCGGCACGCAATGCGGCAATGCCGGCCTCGACGATGGGCGGTGGCGTGGCGAAGTCGGGTTCGCCGATTTCGAGATGGATGATGTCGCGGCCGGCTGCCTCCAGGGCCTGTGCCCGCGCCAGGATATCCATGACGTGGAAGGGTGCGATGTCGTCGATACGTGCGGCCGTTCCCGGCAGTTTCGAATTCATGCTTTCGCTCCCTGAGGGTGTAGCGGATGCTGGCGATAGAACTGCTGTAACTGCCGGTAGACGGCCGGGTACTCCGCATCGAGCAGCGCCGGCGTTTCGAAAAACACCTCGGTGAGCACTGCAAAGAACTCGGCGGGATCGGCCGTGGCATAGGGATCGATGGCCGTGTCCTCGCCGGCGTCGACGCGGCTGCACAGATCCGCGTAGGCCACGCTGAAATCGCGTGCCCAGGCGCTTGAGTCCATGCCGCGATGCAGCGGTGGAAACCCATTGGCGTCGCCGTTCAGCATGTCGAGCTTGTGGGCAAACTCGTGCAGCACGACGTTGACGCCGTCGGCCTGGCCGCTGACCTCGACGTCGGCGAGCGACAGGACCAGCGGGCCGCCGTGCCAGGATTCGCCCGCCAGGATGTCGCGCGTATGGTGCACCACCCCGGCCTCATCCACCTCCTCGCGGGCGCGCAGGAACTCATCGGGATAGAGAATGATTTCGCTCCAGCCGCGGTAGCTGTCCTCGCCAAGGTTGAGCGTCAGCAGGCAGGCTTGCAGGGCAATGGCGAGCCGGATGGCCGAATCGACCTCGGCGCCGCCCGCCGCGGAAAACGTCTTGTCGTGAATGAACAGGCTGACGGCCTCATGCAGGCGCGCCCGTTCCGAGGCATCCAGCCGGTGCAGAATCGGCAGGCGGGCGAGCGCGGCGTCGAAATCCCCTGGCGGGATGGCGTGCCGCTCGAGGATGCGGGCACGGCGCCAGCGGCCAAACCAGCTCATTCGTCGTCGTCGAGCAGGCGCGCGTTGGCGGCGTCCGGGTGCTCGAGCTCGACCCGCTCGATCTGCTGAAAGCGGCGACTGATCTTGTCGCTGGAAATGCGAACCTCGCTCACATCCTTGTTGGCCTGCTCGATGTGGGTGGCGAGCTTCTTCATGCGCTCGTCGAAGCGGGAAAAATCCTTCGCCAGCTTGCCCAGCTCATCCTTGATGACGTGGGCCATGCGCCGCGTCTCCGAATCGCGAATCACCGCGCGCGCGGTGTTGAGCACGGCCATCAGCGTGGTCGGCGAGGTCAGCCACACCCGCTTCTTCTGCGCGTGCTCGACGAGGTCGGGATGGTAGGCGTGGATCTCGGCGAACACTGCCTCGGCCGGCAGGAACATCACGGCGCCGTCGGAGGTTTCGCCTTCGACGATGTACTTGGCGGCAATGTCGTCGACATGCTTCCTGACATCAGCCTTGAACTGCCGTCGTGCGGCGTCGCGCTCGGCCGGCGGCAGGCCGTCGTCGAACATGCGGCTGTAGTTTTCCAGCGGGAACTTGGAATCGACGCAGACCATGCCGGTCGGGGCGGGCAGGATCAGCACGCAATCGGCGCGCGCGCCGCTTTTGAGGGTGTGCTGGAACGCGTAGGCGTCCGGCGGCAGGCTGTTCCGCACCAGCGCTTCCAGCTGAACCTCGCCGAAGGCGCCGCGCGAACGCTTGTCGCCCAGTATTTCCTGAAGCGAGACGACGTTGGACGCGAGGCCCTCGATCTTTTTCTGCGCCTCGTCGATCACCGCCAGCCGTGTCATCACCGAGGTGAAGGTCTCGTTGGTCTTCTTGAAGCCTTCGTCGAGCCGCTCGGCCACCTTGCCGGATATTTCATTGAGGCGGCCGTCGACCGTCTGTGACAACTGCTGGACGCGCTCGTTGAAGTGCGCGGTCATGCCCTTGAGCGTGTCCTGCAGCAGGCTCTGCTCGGCGCGTCCCTGCTCGATCAGCTTTTCCAGCATCGCGGTCTGGAACAGGGTGAACTGGCCGGTGACGGTTTCGCGCGTTTCCGCCAGCCGTTCGCTCTGCGCCACCTGCAAGGCGGCGAGCTGGGTCTGCATGCGGTCGGATTGCTGTGACAATCCGGTGTGCAGGTCGGTCAGCACCGCGCGGTGGCGGGCTTCCATGTCCTGAGCCAATAGCGCGGGCAATCCGAGTTGCTCCCGCCGCAGCGCGCCCAGGCGAAGCAGCAGGATGGCGATCATGAGGATGAGGACGGCAAGGCCGGCGAGGAGGCCGATTTCGACAGGTTGCATGCGCGGATTTTACCTGTGCCGCCATAAAAAAACCCGGCCTGAGCCGGGTTGGGTCAAACCAGTCCCGGCTCACGCCGGTACGGGATTACGCCGCCGCGCGGTTGGCGCGCTTGCGCTCGTGTTCCTGCAGGTGGCGCTTGCGGATGCGGATCGATTTGGGCGTGATTTCCACCAGTTCGTCGTCGTCGATGAATTCCACCGCGGACTCCAGTGTCAGCTTGATCGGGGTGGTCAGGCGTACGGCCTCGTCGGTGCCGGAGGCACGCACGTTGGTAAGCTGCTTGCCCTTGATCGGGTTGACCACCAGATCGTTGTCGCGGCTGTGGATGCCGATGACCATGCCTTCATACAGTTTGTCGCCGGGCGAGACGAACATGCGGCCGCGGTCTTCGAGTTTCCACAGTGCGTAGGCGACGGCCTCGCCGTTGTCCTGTGACACCAGCACGCCGTTGTGGCGGCCGGGCAGGTCGGCTTTCACCGGGCCGTAGTCGTCGAACACGTGGCTCATCAGGCCGGTGCCGCGCGTCATGGTCATGAAGTCGGATTGGAAGCCGATCAGGCCGCGCGCCGGAATGTGGTATTCCAGGCGGGTGCGGCCGCGGCCGTCGGATTCCATGTTGGTCAGTTCGCCGCGACGGCGGCCGATCTCTTCCATCACGCTGCCCTGGTGTTCGTCTTCCAGGTCAATGGTGAGGTTTTCATACGGTTCGCACTTCTCGCCGTTGATCTCCTTGTACACGACGCGCGGCTTGGCGACGGCCATTTCGAAGCCTTCGCGGCGCATGTTCTCGAGAAGAATCGTCAGGTGCAGTTCGCCGCGGCCGGAGACGCGGAACACGTCGGCGTCGCCGGTGTCGTCCACGCGCAGCGCCACGTTGGTCAGCAGTTCCTTGTTGAGGCGGTCGCGGATCTGGCGACTGGTGACGAACTTGCCTTCGGTGCCGGCGAGCGGCGAGGTGTTCACCATGAAATCCATGGTGAGCGTGGGTTCGTCGACTCCGAGTACGGGCAGGCCGACCGGGTTTTCCTTGTCGCAGATGGTGACGCCGATGCCGATGTCGTCGAGACCCGAGATGATGATGATGTCGCCGGCTTCGGCCTCGTCCACCGGTATGCGGTCGAGGCCTTTGAAACCGAGCACCTGGTTGATGCGGCCGGTGGCAACCTGGTCTTCGTGGTTCATCACGACGACCGACATGCCGGGTTTGATGCGGCCATTGAGTACGCGGCCGACGCCGAGGCGGCCGGTGTAGGTCGAGTAGTCGAGCGCGGCGATCTGCAGTTGCAAGGGCGCGTCAGCCGAGCCGGGCGGGGTGGGAACGTGAGTGAGCACGGTGTCGAACAGCGGCTTCATGTCGGCCGCGCTGCCACCTTGCGAAGGCGCGTCCTTGAGGTCGAGGCAGGCCCAGCCGTTGAGGCCGGACGCGTAGATGATGGGGAAGTCGAGCTGGTCGTCGGTGGCGCCGAGCTTGTCAAACAGGTCGAAGGTCTGGTCGACGACCCAGTCGGGGCGCGACCCGGGACGGTCCACCTTGTTGATCACGACGATGGGACGCAGGCCGAGCGCCAGCGCCTTCTTGGTGACGAAGCGCGTCTGCGGCATCGGGCCTTCGACGGCGTCGACCAGCAGCACCACGCCGTCGACCATGCCGAGCACGCGCTCGACCTCGCCGCCGAAGTCGGCGTGGCCGGGGGTGTCGACGATGTTGATGTGGTAGTCGCCGTAGGTGATCGCGGTGTTCTTCGCCAGGATGGTGATGCCGCGTTCCTTTTCCAGGTCGTTCGAGTCCATGACACGCTCGTCAACCGCCTGGTTGTCGCGGAAGGTGCCGGATTGCTTGAGAAGCTGGTCGACCAGCGTGGTCTTGCCATGGTCGACGTGCGCGATGATGGCGATGTTGCGGAGCTTGCGGGACATGATGGGGGCCGGGATTCGGGGAAACCCGGCATTATAACAGGGTTTTGTGACGGAACCCGTTTATTGGGCCAGGGGATGCGCGGCCAGCCGGGCGTCGATGCCCTGGATCACCCGCTGGTAGCGTGCGCTGCCGATGGGCCCGAAACGGCGGTCGAATTCGGTCTGCGGCATGAATTCCGGCAGGTTGCGGAAATCGGGCAGCAGGTCGGTGTCGCTGTGGGAGACAGCCAGCAGTTGTCGCACCCGGGCCGCGGCATCACCGGTCGCGTGGGTGCCGAGCTTCACGCCGGCACGATCGTTGGCCAGGTCGGTGAAACTGAAGCCCGAGCCCCGGTCGGCGTCCTCTTCTTCCTTCATCAGGCCGATGGCATTGGCCAGGCGACTGCCGCCGTTGGCCGATAGGGCGGCGGAAATCACGAAATGCTCGGCAAAGTCGCGCCGCCCGTGGATCGATAGCAGTACGCGAGGTGCCCGGCGGATCGAATGGCTGTCGCCCTCCAGCAACTTGGGCAGGCTGATCCCTCCCAGGTACGCCGCCAGTGCAGTGAGGGCGGCGCGGTTTTCCTCGCGCGCGTCGTTGCCGTTTTGCAGGGCGTAGGTAAACAGCGGGCCCATGATGCTCACCAGCGGCACCGTGCTGCCGCGCGGGTGGGGCTTCAGCAGCGTATCCAGCCGTTCGGCATAGGCCAGCATGCGGGCCTGGTCTTCCGGTGCAAGCAGCAGTTCGGCGCTTTTTCGCTCGATCCGCGTCAGCAGCTCGGGACGCCAGCGGTAATCCAGCGTGGCCTGGTTTTCATCGAAACTCACCTGCGTGAACGCATCAGCCAGTGCCGCATAGGTTTTGTCGCGCCGCAGCCAGCGATGCGCCAGACGTGCCGTCCAGTCGGCCAGCGTACCTGGCAGCGGCAGGCTGCCGAGCTGCAGGCTCCGGATGCGGATGCCACCGGGCACATCGGCCACTTCGGCGGTGATGTTGAGGTAGCGTCCAAACGGGTTCGACGGGACGGTGAGCGTGGCGGTAAGGGTGGCCAGTCCCGGCGTAAGTTCGGCGGCAATGCCGCTGACGCGGCGCAGTTCGACAGCGTAGTTGAGCAGCCGGTTGAGCTCGGCCTCGTCGAGCTGGATGCTCTGGACGACATCGGGCGTCTGCCCGCGCGGGTCGTGCTTCTCGAACAGCGATTTGATCCAGGCGAGGTCGGTGCGACGGAATTGCGCCGGCGGCTCGATGGCGGGTGCGTCGTCCAGCGCCAGCCAGGGCAGCACGATGAGCGCGGCCAGCACAACGAACAGTCCTCCCCAGCCGATCAGCCGCTTCATGATCATCCAGGCTGGTTGCGCATGAAGTCGGCGGTCTTGAAGAATGCTGCGGTCAGTTCCTGCTGCATGGCGGCATCCACGCCCACGTCCTGCATGGCGCGGATCATGCAGCCCATCCACTGGTCGCGTTCGGCCTCGCCGATGGCAAAGGGCATATGGCGGCGGCGCAGGAAGGGATGGCCGAAGCGGTCGATATATTCCGGCGGACCGCCGGTCCAGCCGGACAGGAACCAGAACAGCTTGTTGCGCGATTCGCCGTAGTAATCCGGATCCTCGTCCATCAGGTCGTAGAAGCGGTCGACCAGTTTGCGGATGACGTCGCCGCCGCCGAGGCGTTCGTAATGGGTTTGCATGGTTCAGACCTTCACCGGTTTGACTGCGGCTGCTGCAGTTTTGGCGCGCAGACGCGCCTCGTCCGTGTCGGAGGCGGTGGCGAGCGCCACGCCCATGCGGCGGCGGGCGAAGGCCTGCGGCTTGCCGAACAGGCGGATATCGACGCCGGGCATGGCGAGCGCGTCGGCGACGCCGTCGAACGCAATGCCGGTCGCCTCCATGCAGCCGTAGATCACTGCGGAGGCCCCGGGTTCGCGCAGGCTGACGTCGACCGGCAGGCCGAGGATGGCGCGCGCGTGCAGCTCGAATTCGTTCTGCCGCTGCGTCGCCATCGTCACCATGCCGGTGTCGTGCGGGCGCGGGCTGACCTCGGAGAACCACACGGTATCACCCTTGACGAACAGCTCCACGCCGAAGATGCCGCGCCCGCCGAGGTTGCCGGTGATGGCGGCGGCGATGTCCTGCGCGCGTTTGAGTGCGGTGGTGGACATCGCCTGCGGCTGCCACGATTCGACGTAGTCGCCCTTCACCTGCACGTGGCCGATGGGGGCGCAGAAATGGGTCTCGATCTCGCCCGACAGCCCGCGTGCACGCACGGTCAGCAGTGTGATTTCATAATCGAAGTCGATCACGCCCTCGACGATGACGCGGCCCTTGTCCACCCGCCCGCCGCTGGCGGCATAGTCCCACGCTGTTTGCAACTGGCTGGCGTCGTCCACCCGCGACTGGCCCTTGCCGGACGACGACATCACCGGCTTGACGATCACCGGATAGCCCAGTTTCTCCGCTGCGGCCGTCATCTCGGCCAGGCTGTCGGCGAACACGTAGGGCGAGGTCGGCAGGTTCAGCGTTTCGGCGGCGAGCCGGCGGATGCCCTCGCGGTTCATGGTGAGGTTGGCGGCACGTGCCGTGGGAATGATTTCGGCCAGGCCGGCCGCCTCGATCTCCAACAGGGTCTCGGTGGCGATGGCCTCGATTTCCGGCACCACCAGATGCGGTTTCTCGGCCTCGATCAGCGCGCGCAGCGCCGAGCGGTCGCTCATGTCGGTCACGTAGGCCCGATGCGCGACCTGGTGACCGGGCGCATTGACGTAGCGGTCGACGGCGATGACTTCGACGCCGAGGCGCTGCAGCGCGATGATGACTTCCTTGCCGAGCTCGCCGGCGCCCAGGAGCATGACACGGGTGGCGGAAGGGGAAAGTGGGGTGCCGAGTCGCATAGGTCAATCCAGCAAAAACAGAAAAGCCGATTTTACCGTGGCTTACAGGTATTCCTCGATCGGCAACGCCTGCAATATGCGCAGCAGGCCGCGCTGGATCGGGGTGGTGTCGGGTTCGCGATCGAACGTGCGCGGGCTGCCTTGGTGCACGTCGGTCCATTGCAGGCGTCGCTCGATCTTTCCGTTGACGGTTTCGATGGCGAGTCGCGGCCGGAAACTGCGTTCGGGCCGCATTGCGTTCTCGGCCATGTCGGTGACCTCGCGGGCGAGTTCAGGCGAATGGATCACCAGGCCCATTTCGGTATTGAGCAGGGTCGAGCGTGGATCGAAGTTGAAGCTGCCGATGAACACGTGCTCGTCGTCGAATACGAAGGTCTTGGCATGCAGGCTGGCGCGCGACGAGCCGCCGGAGAGATCGCGCAGGCGGCCGCCGATGGGCTCGGCCACCGGTTTCAGCTCGTAGAGATTGACGCCGGCCTCCAGCAATGGGATGCGGTAGTTGGCATAGCCGGCGTGCACGATCGGCACGTCGCTGGCGGCGTAGGCGTTGGTCAGGACGTCGACCTGTATGCCCTGGCTGCGCCAGTAGTCGAAATAGGCCATGCCTGCGGCGCCGGGCACGAAATAGGGCGATACGATGAGGACGTGCCGGGTGGGGTTGACCCAGAGTCCGGCGAGTTGGCCGACCAGCAGACTGGAAGGTGATTTGCTGCGCTTGAGTACTTTTTCCGGCGGGTCGACGATGAGATCGGCGGACGCAATGCGCCAGGACGTGTCGCCTTTCAACAGTCCGGGAATGGGGTCGGCCGCGGTCAGGGCGCGGCCATACGCACTGTCGAGCTGCTGGGCGCGGAATTCATACAAACGCCGGGTGGTGCGTTGCAGCCGCTTGTCGCTGAGCGTGATCGGCAGGGCGGAGGCGGGTACGGCGGCCTCGCTGTTCCAGTAGGTATCGAACGACTGCGCCAGCGCATTGACGATGGCACCGGCCGCGATGACGTCGAGGTCGATGAAGGCGAGATCGTGGTCGGCACCGAAATATTCGTCGCCGATGTTGCGCCCGCCGGTGATGCCGACCTGGCTGTCGGCGATGAAGACCTTGTTGTGCATGCGGCGGTTGAGGCGGACGCTTTCGCGCAATGCCTGCCAGCCCCTGACCAGCAGACTGGTACTGCGGGTGTGGAAGGGATTGAACAGCCGCACCTGGATATTGGGGTGGGCATTCAGCGTGGCGAGCCCCAGTTCCTTGTCGGCGGTGTCGATGTCGTCGACCAGCAGGCGCACGCGCACGCCGCGGTCGGCTGCAGCCAGCAGCGAGGCGGCGACCATTTTGCCCGTGGTGTCGTTGTGGAACAGGTAGTACTGCACGTCCAGCGTACGGGTGGCGCGCTGTGCCAGCGCCAGGCGGGCCGCCAGTGCCGCCTGGCCGCTCTTCAGCAGATGAAAGCCCGATTCGCCGGGTGGAATCCGGGCCGCCAGCTGGGTTCTCAGCGGGCTGTCGGCGTGGCTGGACAGTGCTTGCGTGGGCAGGCGCCGGGCGTCGAGGTTGAGCATGGGCGCACAGCCGGCAAGCAGCAGCGCAAGCAGGCCGACGAAGACGAACGGGTCAGGCCGTATGCGCATCCAGCCGTTGCCAGGCGAAATGGGGGCCGGGGTCGGTCTTGCGGCCCGGCGCGATGTCGCTGTGGCCCACGACTGCCTGGATCGGGTAGGCCGTTTTGAGCGTGGTCAGCAGCGGGATCAGGGCCGCGTACTGGGCATCGGTAAAAGGCAGGTCGTCGCTGCCTTCCAGTTCGATGCCGATGGAAAAGTCGTTGCAGCGTTCGCGTCCCTGCCAGGTCGACTTGCCCGCATGCCAGGCGCGCAGTGCGCAGGGCACGAACTGGATCAGCGTGCCGTCGCGGCGGATGAAGAAGTGCGCCGACACCTCGAGGCCGCGTATGCCTTGGTAGTAAGGATGCGCATCCCAGTCGAGCCGGTTGGTGAAGAGGTCGATCACGGCGTCGCCGTCAAATACGCCGGGCGGCAAAGAAATATTGTGGATGACGATGAGCTCGATCGCCGCACCTTCCGGTCGCGCATCGCAATTCGGCGAAGGCAGGCGGCGTGCGCCGGCCAGCCATCCGGCGGCATCGAGCTCGCTGGGATCAAAGGCGGAAATCGACATGGCGCAAGCTTACTCGACCCGCGCAAAGTCTGGAAACATCGGCTGACACCGCTTAGACTGCCGACTTTCCAGGAATCCCGGGGGCCGCATGTCACGGCTGGATGCGCAACAATTGCTGGACCACGCCGAGTGCATCGCATCGGAAGAAGCGGTGCAGGCTGTGCTCGACCGCCTGGCGGACGAGATCGGACGCGGGCTGGCAGATTCATTTCCGCTGGTGCTGGCCGTCATGGGCGGGGCGGTGGTGTTCGCCGGCCAGCTGCTGCCGCGGCTGCGGTTCCCGCTGGAATTCGACTACCTGCACGTCACCCGCTACCGTGGCAAGACCGAGGGTGGCGAGGTGGAATGGCGGGTGCTGCCGGGGCAGAACGTGGTCGGCCGCAACGTGCTGGTGCTGGACGATATCCTGGACGAAGGCGAAACCCTCGCAGCCATCCGCGACAAGCTGGTCGGGATGGGCGCGGCGCACGTCTGGTCGGCGGTGCTGACCAACAAGGACAACGGGCTGAACAAGCCGATCCGGGCCGATTTTGTGGGGCTGGACGTGCCCAATCGCTACGTGTTCGGCTGCGGCATGGACGCTTACGGGCTGTGGCGCAACCTGCCGGCCATTTACGCTTTGAAGGACAAATAACATGCTGGGCATCATTGGTGGTACCGGCCTCACGCAACTGGCCAATCTTGAAATCACCCATCGCCAGGTGGCACGTACGCCCTACGGCGAACCCTCGGGCGCATTGACCTTCGGTCGCATCTGCGGGCAGGAGGTGATCTTCCTGGCGCGTCACGGCTACGGCCATACCATTCCGCCGCATGAGGTGAACTATCGCGCCAATCTGTGGGCGCTGAAGGAACACGGCGTCGACCGCGTGGTGTCGGTGGCCACGGTCGGCGGCATCCACCCCGAACTGATCCCCGGTACGCTGGCCATCCCCGACCAGATCATCGACTACACGCACAGCCGTGCCGCCACGTATTTCGCGGGCAGCGACAAGCCGGTGACCCATCTCGATTTCACCACCCCCTATTGCGGCGCCATGCGTACGGCGCTACTGCAAGCCGCCACCCGAGCCGGCATCAGCCTGCGCGACGGCGGCGTCTACGGTGCGGTACAGGGGCCGCGCCTGGAAACGGCGGCCGAAATCAACCGCATGGAGCGCGACGGCGCCGACATGGTGGGCATGACCGGCATGCCGGAGGCCTATCTGGCGCGCGAATTGGCGCTCTGCTACGCGACGGTGGGCGCAGTGGTCAATTATGCGGCTGGTCGCGGATTGTCCGCTGAGGGCATCCAGATGGGCGAAATCCAGGCCGTATTGGGCGAAGTGATGCTGCAGGTACGGCATCTGCTGGAACAGCTGGTGACCGACGACGCGGCCGGTTTGTGCACGTATTGAGCAGGGAATGGCTACCGCATGAAACTCTATCGCGCTCTGCAGTCGCAGGGGTTCGGCTCGCGCAAGGGCTGCGTGGCACGCGTGCGGTCGGGCGCCGTGGCAGTCAACGGCACGGTCTGCGACGACCCGGAGGCCGAGGTCGACCCGGCCGGGCTGCAACTGACGCTCGACGGCGTCGCCTGGGCATATCGCGAGAAGGCCTATGTGCTGATGCACAAGCCTGCCGGCTACGAGTGCTCGCATCATCCCAGCCATCACCCCAGCGTGTTTTCCCTGTTGCCGCCCCCGCTGCTGCAACGCGGGGTGCAGTGCGTGGGACGGCTCGACCAGGACACCACCGGCCTGCTGCTGTTTTCCGACGACGGGCAGTTCATCCACCGCATGATCTCGCCCCGAAAGGGCATTGCCAAAATCTACCGTGCCACCTGTGCCGAGCCCGTGACCGACGCCATGCTGGAGGCCTTGCGTCAAGGCGTGGCATTGAACGACGAACCGGCGCCGATTGCCGCGCTGGCCTGTGACAGACTCGATGCGCGCACGTTGCGCCTGACGCTCGCCGAAGGCAAATACCATCAGGTCAAACGCATGATCGCGGCGACGGGCAACCGGGTCGAGACGCTGCATCGCGAAACCATCGGCAGTCATGCCTTGCCCGCAGACCTGCCGCCCGGCGGCTGGCGCTGGCTGGAGCCTGCCGACCTGCAACAGCTGGAGCAGCCATGGCCATCCGCGAGGTCCTGAAAATGGGCGATCCGCGCCTGCTCGCGCAGGCGCAACCGGTGGAAGATTTCGCGTCGCCCGAACTGGCGCAACTGATCGTCGACATGCACGACACCATGCGTTCCCTCAACGGGGCCGGCTTGGCGGCGCCGCAGATCGGCATCGGCCTGCAGGTGGTGATTTTCGAAGTTGCCGCCAATCCGCGTTATCCCGATGCCGAGAACGTCCCGTTCACAGTGCTGATCAATCCCGTACTGACCCCCTTGTCCGACGTCATGGAAGACGGTTGGGAAGGGTGTCTGTCGGTACCGGGCATGCGCGGGCTCGTGCCGCGCCACGTATCCCTGCGCTACCAGGGCTTCGATGCCACCGGGCAGCCGATCGATCGCAGCGTGAGCGATTTCCATGCCCGCGTGGTGCAGCACGAGGTCGACCATCTGCGCGGCATTCTGTATCCGATGCGGATTCGCGATCTGCGCGATTTCGGTTTCACCGAGATACTGTTTCCGGGACAAACCTTGCAGGACGATTGACGGGTTTTCGACGCTTTC
The DNA here is from genome assembly GCF_001725555.1 of Thiobacillus sp. SCN 63-57. Lineage (NCBI taxonomy): Bacteria > Pseudomonadati > Pseudomonadota > Betaproteobacteria > Nitrosomonadales > Thiobacillaceae > Thiobacillus > Thiobacillus sp. SCN 63-57. The sequence continues at coordinate 61,118 of NZ_MEGP01000011.1, forward strand.
GGGCATGCATTTAGCTTGCCTAAAGTTGCGACGGTCCGCGCCGCTAACTTGTAGCGTAACCGTGGGCGATGTGCCCCGGCACACGCAGCAAGGACACCCATGATCCCGGAACATCAGATCCAGCAGGCCCAGCGTCATATCCACCACGCCGACGTGATGATGGACGAAGCAGCCCAGCTCGACGACATTGCCGCCCAGTTGATGGCCGTGCAGCGGCACTGGACCGATCCCAGTCGCCCGCTGCGCCTCATGGCCGCGCTGGAGGCCAGCCGCGGCGTCTGGCATGCGATCCAGGCCGGACTGGCCGAAGGCACATTGGCGCTGCCGCTGGACGTGCAGCACAACCTGCTGATCCTGTCGGTGTATGCCGACAGCAAGATCGGTTTGTGCGAGGCCACGCCCGACGTCGATACCCTGGGCAGCCTCATCGCCTTGACGCGCACGCTGGCCGGCAGCCTCAAGGAATGGCGGGAGGCGGCATGAGTGTGTTCCAGGATTACGAACGGTATTCTGGTCTGAATCTCGCCGACGTGGCGGGGGTCAGTACGTCGGTTCGCCCCGGGCGCGGGCGCAATCGCGTCAAGACCGAAGTGGACGAAAAGGTCAAGAAACCGGCCGACGGCGTACGCAAGAAATCGCCGCCTGCCCGCAAAACGCCGTCGCGCGGCCGTTACGTCGACGAATACGCGCGCCCGGCCGTCTAGGGCCCGACGCAGGTCACTTCAGCGCTTCGATCGTCTCGGCTTCCAGCGCCTCACGGCCCGCGGGCGTCTGCAAGGCCGTGCCCCGGATCAGAAACGTATCCTCCACCCGCTCGCCCAGGGTGTCGATCTTGGCGGCATAGACGTTCACGTCATGCCGCATCAGCACTTCCGCCACTGCGAACAGCAAGCCCCCGCGATCCGCGCAGGTGATCGACAGCATATGGCCGTGACCCTGGGCGTCGGCTTCCAGCCGTACCGTGGTGGGGTAGGGGTGGTGGCGCTGATGGCGTGACAGGCGGCCGCGCGGCACAGGCTGCATCGGACGCGCGGGGTCGAGGTCGCGCGCCAGTTCGTATTCCACGAAATTCAGGAAATCGCGGTAATGGATGCCGCGATTGGCCAGGTCCATCACCTGGAAACTGTCCAAAGCATACCCATTGCGCGTGGTGTGGATCTTGGCTTCGAGAATGGTGTACTGGATGCGGGCGAAAAAGCCGCAGATACGGGCGAAAAGGTCGGCCCGGTCGGGCGTGTAGACCAGCACCTGGATGCCCTCGCCGGCCGGCGACAGCCGCGCCCGCACGATGGCGTCGGCACTGTCGGTGCGGCGCCACAGCATGCGCGCCTGCCAGGCCATGTCGCGGGCGTCGAAGCGGACGAAATAGCGTTCGTCGAGATGCGCCCATAGCGCATCGGCGGCGCTGGCCGGCAGGCCGTACAGGGCGAGATTGACCCGTGCTTCGTTCTGCCGGGCGGCAATGTCTGCCACCGCGGCATCGCTGCCGGCCAGCCGAGCACGGGTGGCGTGATACAGGTCTTCCAGCAGCTTGCCTTTCCAGGCGTTCCAGACCTTCGGGCTGGTGCCGCGGATATCGGCCACGGTCAGCAGGTACAGGGCGGCCAGCCGGCGCATGTCGCCGACCCGGGCGGCGAAGGCGGCGATGACCGCGGGGTCGCTGATGTCTTCTTTTTGCGAGGTGCGCGACATCACCAGATGCATGTCCACCAGCCAGGCAACCAGCTCGCTGTCCGCCTTGTCGAGCTGGTGCTGGCGACAGAACCGTCGCGCATCGACGGCGCCGAGTTCGGAATGGTCGCCGCCGCGCCCTTTGGCGATGTCGTGAAACAGGGCGGCCAGGTAGAGCAGTTCGGGCTTGTCGAACGTGGCGATCAGCCGGCTGGCAAGCGGGAACTCGTGCGCCAGGTTCGGCACGGTGAAGCGCCGCACGTTGCGCAGCACGGTGAGAATGTGTTCGTCGACCGTGTAGACGTGGAAGAGGTCGTGCTGCATCTGTCCGACGACGCGGCCGAATGCCGGGATATAGCGACCGAGCAGACCGTAGCGATGCATCGCGCGCAGCGCCCGGGTGATGCCGACCGGCTGGCGCAGCAGCGTCATGAACAGGGCACGATGCAGCGGATCGGCGCGAAATGCGGCATCGATGCGCGTGCTGCCGCGCCACAGTGCGCGCAGCGTCGCCGGCTCGAAACCGGCAAGCGTCGGGTGCTGGGCATAGACAATGAAGGCGCGCAGCAGGGCATCCGGTTTGTGCTCGAACAGGTCGGCTGCGCGCGCTTCGAGCAGATTGGCACGCAACTGGAAATCGGCATCGATCGGCTCGGGCGGCGCGGTCACCGGGAACAGCCGTACGCGCAGCGACTGGATGAGGATGTCGTTGACGCGCTGGATCAGCTTGGCGGCGCGGTAATAGCCCTGCATCAGGCGCTCGCCGGGGCGGCGATGGGGCGTGGCGGTGAGCCCGAGGCGGGCGGCGAGTTCGGTCTGGTAATCGAAGGCGAGGCGGTCTTCGCGCCGCTTGGCCAGGAGGTGCAGATGAATCCGCAGCGCCGACAGCGTGCGCTCCTCGCGCGCGATGCGGCGAGCCTCGGCGTGGGTGAGCAGGCCGGCGCGCGCGATGCCGCTCCAGCCGCCCAGAATGCCGCAGGCCTGTGCCAGCCAGTGGACGGTGTGCAGGTCGCGCAGGCCGCCGGGGCTGTCCTTCAGGTTGGGTTCGAGCTTGTAGGCGCTGTCGTCGAAACGTGCGTGGCGCGCCTGCTGCTCGGCCAGCTTGCCGTCAAAAAAGTGCTGGGGGTCGAAACGCGCCTGGAAGCGGCGGCCGAATTCGTCGAACAGGTCCGCAGCCCCGCACACGAAGCGCGCCTCCAGCAGGTTGGTTTCCACCGTGATGTCCGCGGCTTCGGCCAGGCAGGCGTCGACCGTGCGCACGCTATGGCCGATCTCCAGCCCGACGTCCCAGCAGGCCTGCACCCAGTTTTCCAGCGTGGCCTGCTGGTCGGGGGTGGGGTCATGGGGCAGTACCATCAGTACGTCCACGTCGGACCCGGGGAACAGTTCGCCGCGTCCGTAGCCGCCGACGGCCGCGAGGCAAAACGTGGGGGGCAGGGCGAGCCGCGCCGAGAGCTCGATCAGCACGCTGTCGACCAGCGCAGCGTGGCGGCTCAGGTAGTGGGCGGTGGATTTGCGCAGAAAGGCCGCAGCCAGATCGGCGCGGCCCGATTTGAGCCGCTCGCGAAGATCGGCGAACGGCGGTTTGCTCACGCAGCGTGACGGATGTGGTCGGGAATGGCCGGGGTGCCGGCCGAGACGGTCAGGACTTCATAGCCGTTGTCGGTCACCAGGATCGTGTGTTCCCACTGCGCAGAGAGGCTGCGATCCTTGGTGACGATGGTCCAGCCGTCGGGCATCTGGCGGATGTCGCGGCGGCCGGCGTTGATCATCGGCTCGATGGTGAAGGTCATGCCCGGCTCCAGCACGAGGCCGGTGCCGGGCTTGCCGTAGTGCAGCACCTGCGGGTCCTCGTGGAAATTGAGACCGATGCCGTGGCCGCAGAACTCGCGTACCACGCTGTAGCCATGGTTTTCGGCGAAGCGCTGGATGGCGTGGCCGATGTCGCCCAGCCGGGCGCCCGGCTTGACGTGATCGATGCCGACCCACATGGCTTCGTAGGTGATCTGGATCAGGCGCTTGGCCTGGATCGATCCCTCGCCCGCCACGAACATGCGGCTGGTGTCGCCGTGCCAGCCGTCCTTGATGACGGTGATGTCGAGGTTCACGATGTCGCCGTTCTTCAGCGCCTTGTCGCCCGGCACGCCGTGGCAGACCTGGTTGTTGATCGAGGTGCAGATCGACTTGGGGTAGGGGGTGTGGCCGGACGGCGCGTAGTTCAGCGGCGCCGGGATCGTGCCCTGCACGTTGACCATGTAGTCGTGACACAGCCGGTCGAGCTCGCCCGTGGTGACGCCGGGTTTGACGAAGGGCGTGATGTAGTCGAGCACTTCCGAGGCAAGTCGTCCGGCGACGCGCATGCCTTCGATTTGACAGTCATGATGTTTGGGCTAGATGCGGAGCTTAAAGCAGCATTCTAGCGCGCCCGGCAGGCGCCGGAAAAACCATGCTTACGTCATGGGGGTGTGCAAGCGGGGGACGCACCGCTGCATCCCCGCTTGCATGCCTGGCCGGAAACTGCTCCGGCTATCTGCGTCGTCCCTACTGGCCCGCGGGTGACGCGCCGTTGCTACGAACCTGTTCGCGGGTTTCGGTGCGGATCTGGTCGCGGTTCTGGTTACGCTGCGCACTGTTGGCCTGGGCGCCATCGCGCGTCTGGATGCGCTTTTCATCGCGGCTTTGGATGCGCGTTTCCTTGCGTTGTGCCGAATCAGGGGAGGACATGCCGGTATTGCCCATTCCCATGCCGCCCCCCATCCCGGCGTGGCCGCCCTTGGCGTGGACTGCGCCGCTGGCCAGGCCGGCGGCAAGCAGGATGGCGGAAAGAATTTTGGTCGATTTCATGGTGCTCTCCTTGAATTGGTGGAATTAACGACCCCGTCGTCCGGCGCCGGCGCCAGGAGCGGCACCGGGACTGACGCCTGGCGCCGCCATGTCCTGGTGGCGATGCTCGTAGCCTGTGCCATAAGGCAGGGGGGCCGGAGCCCGCTGACTGTCCTGGGTTGGCGCGGGCGCGCGCAGATTGCGCTGCACCGCCTCGTCGACCTGACTTGTGCCGGGGGGATGCGGGAGATCGCGCGGCAACGACAGGTTGAGGGGGCGAGGCTGCGCGCTGTTCGCGTTGCCCTGGCGTGCCTCGGCCAGTGCCGGCATGGCAAGGGTCAGGACGGACGGGACAAGGAGCAGGCTCAGGCGGGGCAGGGTCATGTAGGGTTCGGGTTTCGTTGAGGCCGCGGGATTGCGGTGGAATGCAGTGTGGGCCGATTGTGTCTCTGGGCGATGTCGGCTGGATGGCACTGCATGTCAGTGTGTGTCCGTTTGTGACAGGCGGGCCGGAAAGGCCCTGTTGTGGGGTAGGATAAAACTATCGGACGCAGGGCCCGAAAACCGTAACCCGCCACCCAATCCGGACGCCGCATGATGCAATCGTTCAAGCCTGTTGTGCCCAACCCTGCCCGGAGTGCGTTGTGACGGTGTCCGCCGCGGCACGCATCCTGGTGGTGGACGACGACCCGGGGTTGCGCACCCTGTTGGAGGCGTATCTGGGCGACAGCGGATTCGCGGTGGAGACGGCGATGGACGGACCGGCAATGTGGCAGGTGCTGGAGCACGGCATGCCGGATGCCATCGTGCTCGACCTGATGATGCCCGGCGAGGATGGGTTGTCGCTGGCGCGCCGCCTGCGCAGCCAGTCGAACGTGCCGATCCTCATGCTGTCGGCGCGCGGCGAGGAAATCGACCGCGTGGTGGGCCTGGAAATGGGCGCCGACGATTACCTGGCCAAGCCCTTCAGTCCACGCGAGTTGCTGGCCCGCCTGCGTGCGCTGTTGCGGCGCAGCCAGGGTCAGGGTGAGCCAGTCTCTCAGCCGGCGCTGCCCAGCTTCGGGCCGTACCGGCTGGATGCGGCCAGCCACCGGCTTACCCGCGACGGCGTCGAGGTGAAACTGTCGACCGCCGAATTCGCCCTGTTGCGCATCTTCGTCGAGCACCCGCTGCGGGTACTGTCGCGCGATACCCTGATCGACATGCTGAAAGGCTACGAGCGCGATCCGTTCGACCGCAGCGTCGATACCCGCGTCACCCGCTTGCGCCGCAAGATCGAGCCCGATTCCACGGAGCCCGTCTATATCCGTACCGTGCGTGGCGAGGGCTATCTGTTCAATCCGCGCGGCAGCGAGGCGTGAGACTGTCGTCGCGTCTGAGCCTGACGCAGCAGAGCGCCTTGCTGCTGCTGGTGTTCTTCATCCTCTTCGAACTGCTGGTGGTATCGGCCATCACCTACTTTTTGATGGTGCCGATGGCGCGCCGTTCGGCGGCCGACCTAGCGGGTTTGATGACGTTGTCGGCACAGACCTGGAGCGAACTGCCACCGGTCACCCGTCCTGCTTTCGAGATCGAGTTGGCACGCTCGCATGCGCTGGCGCTGCGCGCCGAACCGCCGCACAACGCCGAGCCACCGTCATGGCGAGAGCCCTACCTGCGCTTCCTGGTGGCGTCCCTGAGCGTGCGAGTGGGTGGACCCGTTGCGACCTCGCGCGAGGAAATCCGGGGGCAGGAATGGTTCTGGGCGTCACTCCCTGCCGGCGATGGACGTCTGTCGGTAGGATTTCCCCACAGCCGCATCGGCCCGCGCCCGATCCATGCCGTGCTGGCCTCGTTGGCTGGCGGCACGCTGCTGACCCTGCTTGCGGCCTGGTGGCTGGCCCGTCGGACCACCCGGCCGCTGCAACGACTGCAGCAGGCGGTCACCTCGTTGGGCCGTGGGCAGACGCCGGAGCGTCTGCCCGAGACCGGGCCGCGTGAAATCGCAGCCCTGAGCCGCCGCTTCAACGAGATGACGAAACAGGTGGAGGACCTGCTGGCTGCCCGCACAGTGCTGCTGGCCGGCGTGTCGCATGACTTGCGTACGCCGCTGGCACGGCTGCGGCTGGCGGTGGAAATGCTGGTGAAGAAGCCGAGCGCGGAACTGGCGGCGCAGGTGGAGGGCGACATCGAGGCGATGGACCGTCTGATCGGCGATGTGCTGACGCTGGCACGCGGCTTCGGTCATGAGGCTGCCCGGCGGGTGGTACTGGCCGATCTACTGGCCGATCTGGTACGGTCCACGCCCGGCGCGGCCGAGCACGTGCAGATCGAGGCGGCCGATATTGCGCTCGAGGTGCCCATCGGCGCTTTGCGCCGCATCCTGGCCAACCTGCTGGAAAACGCCCTGCGCTATGGCGGAGGCCAGCCAGTGACGCTGCGTGCCGAGGCTGCGGAAGGAGGGTGTCGCATCGGCGTGCTCGACCGCGGCCCCGGGATTCCCGAGTCGGAGCAGGAGGCGGTGTTCCGTCCGTTCTACCGGATGGAAGCCTCGCGCAACGTTGCCACCGGCGGCTCAGGGCTGGGGTTGGCGATCGTGCGCCAACTGGCGGCCGCACAAGGGTGGGCGGTCAGCCTGCAGGACCGGCCCGGCGGCGGGCTGGCGGTGTGGCTGCAGATTGCCCTGCCGTCGGCACCTTGAAATAAGTGCCCGTTCGAATTAGAATCGCGGGCTGTCCGGAATGGTTCGGACAAATTCGCACACCTGTCATTAAAGGGTGGTTGCGCGTTCAGACTGAGACGGCGCGCGGCTGCTGACGGGTGGAGGCTCAACCCTTTAGGAGATTTTCATGTCTGTCACCATGCGCCAAATGCTGGAGGCCGGTGTCCATTTCGGCCACCAAACCCGCTTCTGGAACCCCAAGATGGCCCCGTTCATTTTCGGTCATCGCAACAAGATCCATATCGTCAACCTGGAAAAATCGCTGCCGATGTTCCAGGAGGCGCAGAAATTCGTGCGCCAGCTGGCCGCCAACAAGGGCAACGTGCTGTTCGTCGGCACCAAGCGCGCCGCACGCGACATCGTGCGCGAAGAAGCGCAGCGCGCCGGCATGCCTTACGTCGACAACCGCTGGCTCGGCGGCATGCTGACGAACTTCAAGACGGTCAAGCAGTCCATCAAACGCCTGAACGAACTGGAAGCCTCGCTGGCCGAACCGGGCCGTCTGTCGAAGAAGGAAATCCTCACCGTCCAGCGCGAAGTCGACAAGCTGAACCGCAGCCTGGGCGGCATCCGTGAAATGGGCGGCCTGCCCGACGCGCTGTTCATCATCGACGTCGGCTACCAGAAGGGCGCCGTGGTCGAGGCCAAGAAGCTGGGCATTCCGGTGATCGGCGTGGTCGACACCAACAACAGCCCGGAAGGCGTGGACTACATCGTCCCCGGCAACGATGACTCGGCGCGCGCGATTCGCCTGTACGCCCGCGGCATGGCCGATGCGGCGCTGGAAGGCCGTGCCCAGGTCATCAGCGAGATCGTCGGTGGCGAGGAGTTCGTCGAAGTGGAAGAAGAGGGTGGCGTCGCCGCTGAATAAACGCGACGTGCTCAATATCGCCGGGAGACATTCCCGGCGAACGTATTCGAGGAGGGGCGTTGGCCCCTCTTTCTGTATTGGCTGAATTTAATCGAGTAATTTGGGATAGGAGTTCGGACCTGCGCGAGAAAACCGACGCACCGATGATGGACTGCAAGAAGGCACTGTCGGAAGCCGGCGGCGACATGCAGAAGGCAGAAGAAATCCTGCGCGTGCGCTTCGGCAACAAGGCTGCCAAGAGCGCCGGCCGCGTGGCTGCCGAAGGGATCGTGACCATTGCCATCAGCGCCGACGGCAAGTCCGCCGCCATGGTCGAAGTCAACTGCGAAACCGACTTCGTGGCGAAGAACGACGACTTCATGGCGCTGTCCAATGCGCTCGCCGGCATGGTGCTGGAACAGAATCCGGCCGACGTCGCCGCCTTGTCCGCGCTACCCTACAAGGGCGCCACGGTGGAAGCCTTCCGCACCGAACTGGTCGGCAAGATCGGCGAAAACATGTCGGTGCGCCGCTTCGTGCGCCTGAACGGCCAGGGCAAGTTCGCCAGCTACATCCATGGCGGCAAGATCGGCGTGCTGGTCGACGTGACCGGCGACGAAGCGCTGGCGCGCGACATCGCGATGCATATCGCAGCATCCAAGCCGAAGTCACTGGATGCCTCGGGCGTCTCGCAGGAGCTGATTGACACGGAACGTCGTGTCGCGATCGAAAAGGCCAAGGAAGCCGGCAAGCCGGAAGCCATGCTGGAAAAAATCGCCGAAGGCACGGTACAGAAGTTTCTCAAGGAAGTCACGCTGCTGTCGCAGCCTTTCGTCAAGGACGACAAGCAGACCGTCGAGCAGGTGCTGAAGTCGAAGAACTCGCAGTGCCACGGCTTCGTGATGTACGTGGTGGGCGAGGGCATCGAGAAGAAGGTGTCCGACTTCGCCGCTGAAGTCGCGGCAGCCTCCAAGGTCTGACCGGGCATGGCGCCGGTGCGACGCATCCTGCTGAAGCTGTCCGGCGAGGCCCTGATGGGGCCGGACAACTTTGGCTATCACGCCGAGACCATGGCCGGCTTCGTCGGACAGATTCGTGAAGTCGTTGCGCTGGGTATACAGGTCGGTATCGTGGTCGGTGGGGGCAATCTGTTCCGTGGCGCCACCGGCGCACTGTCCGGAATGAACCGCGCCACCGCCGATTCGATGGGCATGCTGGCGACGGTGATGAATGCGCTGGCGCTGAAGGATGCGCTGCAGCAGGCCGGGGTCGAGGCACGCGTGCAGACGGCCGTGCACATCGCCCACCTGGGCGAAGATTTCGAGCGTGACGCGGCGGTGCGCGAACTGGAAGCCGGGCGGGTGGTGATTTTCGGCGGGGGAACCGGCAATCCGTTTTTCACCACGGATACCGCCGCTGCCCTGCGCGCGGCCGAGATCGGCGCCGACCTGCTGCTGAAGGCAACCAAAGTCGACGGCGTCTATACCGCCGACCCCAAGAAGGATGCGAATGCCCGCCGTTACGAGACCCTGAGTTTCGACGAGGCGATCGCCAACAATCTCGGCGTGCTCGACACCGCCGCCTTTGCCTTGTGTCGCGAACAGAAACTGTCGCTCGTCGTGTTCAACGTCTTCAAACCCGGCGCGCTGAAGCGCGTGGTGATGGGCGAGGACGAGGGTACGCGGGTAAGCAACCATTGAGGAGCTGAAATGGCTGAAACCACCATTGCCGACATCAAGCAGTCTGCCGAACAGAAAATGGGCAAGTCGCTGGAAGCGCTGAAGAACGATCTGGCCAAAGTGCGTACCGGACGCGCGCACGCCGGTATTCTCGACCACGTCATGGTCGACTACTACGGCAACCCGACGCCGGTGCCGCAGGTTGCCAACGTATCGCTGATCGATTCGCGCACGCTGGGCGTGCAGCCATACGAGAAAAACATGGTCGGCAAGGTCGAGAAGGCGATTCGCGATGGCGATCTGGGCCTGAATCCGGCGACACACGGCGACATCATCCGCGTGCCGATGCCTTCGCTGACCGAGGAGCGTCGCAAGGATCTGATCAAGGTCGTGCGCGGCGAGGCGGAAAATGCGCGCGTCGCGGTACGCAACATCCGCCGTGACGCCAATGGCACGTTGAAGGACATGGTCAAGGCCAAGACCGCGACCGAGGATGAAGAGCGCCGTACCCAGGACGAGGTGCAGAAACTGACGGACAAGTTCATCGGCGAGATCGACAAGATGCTGGCCGAAAAAGAGAAGGACCTGCTCGCGGTCTGAGCAATCAGGCGAGCATATCCAGCGTGTCTACCCGCAAGAAGCAAGCGACGCCTGCCGGCACTGACGTGCCGCGGCACATCGCCATCATCATGGATGGCAACGGTCGCTGGGCGAAGCGCCGGCTGATGCCGCGTGTTGCCGGGCATCGCAAGGGCGTCGAGGCGCTGCGCGGCGTGATCCGCGCCTGCGCCGAGCGCGGCGTGTCGCATCTCACCGTATTCGCCTTCAGTTCAGAGAACTGGCGACGTCCGCAGGAAGAAGTCACGCTGCTGATGGAGCTGTTCATGCGCGCACTGGAAAATGAGGTCGCGCGCCTGCACGAAAATGGCATCCGTTTCCGCGTCATCGGCGACCTGTCGGGCTTTTCCGAGCGTATCCAGACCCTGATCCGCGATGCGGAAGCGCTGACGCGCGGCAATACCCGCCTCACCTTCACCGTCGCGGCCAATTACGGCGGACGCTGGGACATCGTACAGGCGATGAAGAAATTGATGGCGGCCGGCGTGTCGCCGGACGAAGTGGATGAAGCGGCGCTGGCGCAGAAACTCAGTATTGCCGACATGCCCGAGCCGGACCTGTTCATCCGCACCGGCGGCGAGCAGCGCATCAGCAATTTTCTGCTGTGGCAGCTGGCCTACACTGAGCTTTATTTCACCGATGCGCTGTGGCCTGACTTCGATCCGGCGGCGCTGGACGAAGCGATCGCCTCCTATCGAACCCGTGAACGCCGTTTTGGCCGCACCAGCGAGCAGGTGCGATCCGCGTCGTGACGGCATTCCGGAGACGCCATCCATGACGCCGCTCCTCAGCAGGATAGGCACCGCCGTATTGCTGTTGGCCGTGTTCGTACCGGCCGCACTGTGGGCGCCAGCATGGTTGTGGGGGGTACTGATGGCGGGCGTGGTGGGCATGGCGGCTTACGAATGGGCGCGCCTGAGCCATTTTTCGCTACTGTCTGCGCGCGTCTACGCCATCGTGCTGACGCTGTGCGCACTGGTGCTGCCGTATGGGCTGGCCGGTGACTGGCCGATTTTCCAGCGCGTCCTGATTGTTCTGGCCATTGTCTTCTGGTTGCTGGTTGCCCCCCTGTGGCTGTTGGGACGCTGGGAAGCATCCCGCGTGTTCGTGCGTGCCGCGATCGGGGTCGTGCTTCTGCTGCCGACCTGGGCGGCGTTGCTCTATCTGCATGCGCGCGGGCCTGCCGTGTTGCTGGGCGTGATGGCGGTCGTCTGGATCGCCGATACCGCTGCCTATTTCTCCGGGCGTCTGTTCGGGCGCCACAAGCTCGCACCCGCCATCAGTCCCGGCAAGACCTGGGAAGGCGTGGCGGGCGCGTTCGTGGCACTGGCCGTGTATACCGTCGCCTTGAGTCTGTGGAGCGCTCTGCCTGTGCGGCCGTTGTTTTTCATGGTGTGCGGGCTGCTCTACCTGTCGGTACTGGGCGATCTGTTCGAGTCGTGGATCAAGCGCGTGTCGGGCATGAAGGACAGCGGCGACACCTTGCCGGGGCACGGCGGCGTGCTCGACCGGATCGATGCACTGACTTCCACTCTGCCGATCGCCACGGGCATGTGGATGTGGCTGGAGCATTCCCCATGAATGAACGCGACATGAAACCGCGTGTCCTCACCATCCTGGGCGCCACCGGCACCATCGGCGTCAACACGCTCGATGTCGTGGCGCGCCACCCCGGTCGTTTCAAGGTGTTCGCCCTCAGCGGCGCGACCCAGGTCGAACGCATGGTGGAGCAGATCCGTACGCACCGCCCGCGCTTCGCGGTGATGAGCGAGCCAGCCGCTGCTGCTGCCCTGCGCGATCGGGTGACTGCCGAAGGCCTGGCGATCGAGGTGCTCGAGGGGGCTGCCGCGCTCACCGAGGTGTCGACGGCGCCCGAGGTCGATACCGTGATGGCGGCGATCGTGGGCGCGGCCGGTCTGCCCGCGACGCTGGCGGCCGCCCAGGCCGGCAAGCGGATCCTGCTGGCCAACAAGGAAACCCTGGTGGTGTCCGGCCAGCTGTTCATGGACGCCATTGCCGCCAGCGGTGCCGAACTGCTGCCGATCGATTCCGAGCACAACGCCATTTTCCAGGCACTGCCGCGCGACTTCGACGGCGACTTCCAGCGCGCCGGGGTGAGGGCGCTGTGGCTGACCGCGTCGGGCGGGCCGTTCCGCACCCTGTCGGCCGAGGCGATCGCCGCCGCCACGCCGGCACAGGCGGTGGCGCATCCCAACTGGGTGATGGGCAGGAAGATTTCGGTCGATTCGGCAAGCCTGATGAACAAGGGGCTCGAAGTGATCGAGGCGCGCTGGCTGTTCAACGCGCGCCCCGAGCAGATCAAGGTGGTGGTGCATCCACAGAGCATCGTGCATTCCATGGTCGAGTACGCCGACGGCTCGGTGATCGCGCAGATGGGCACGCCCGACATGCGCACGCCGATCGCCTACGCGCTGGGCTTTCCCGAGCGCATCGAGGCCGGCGTGTCGGCGCTGGAACTGATGGGCAGGCAGCTGACGTTCGAAGCCCCCGATACCGTACGCTTCCCGTGCCTGCAACTGGCGTTCGATGCCCTGCATGCGGGGGGCAATGCCGCGGCGGTGCTGAATGCCGCCAACGAAGTCGCGGTGGCACGTTTCCTCGATGACGCGGTTCCGTTCAACGCCATCGCTGCCAGTATTGCCCACGCGCTGGACACGCTGGCGGGCGGCCCGGCGGATACGCTGGACGACCTGCTCGAAGCGGACCGCCAGGCGCGCCGCGTAGCGGGCGCCTACCTGGAGACCTGCGCATGAGCGTGCTGCATACCGTCGTCTGGTTCCTGGTCGCCATCGCCATCCTGGTGGTGGTGCACGAATTCGGTCACTACCTGGCGGCCCGGTTGGCCGGCGTCAAGGTGCTGCGTTTTTCGCTCGGATTTGGCCAACCCCTGTTCAGTCGTCGTTTCGGCCGCGACCAGACTGAATGGGCGCTGGCCGCGCTACCCTTTGGCGGTTACGTCAAGATGCTCGACGAACGCGAAGGCGTGGTTCCGGCCGCAGAGGCGCATCGCAGCTTCAATCGGGCGAGCGTCTGGCGCCGCATCGGTATCGTCGCGGCGGGTCCGATCGCCAATTTCCTACTGGCCATCGTGTTCTACTGGGCGCTGTTCCTGCACGGCATGCCAGCGATGAAGCCGCTGATCGGCGAGCCACCAGCCGGCACGCCGGCCGCGCAGGCGGGATTGGTGTCAGGGGATGAAATCCGCCGCGTCAATGGCACCGACACCCCGTCATTCCAGGACCTGCGACTGGAATTGCTACGCGCCGGTGTGGCGGGTGACCCGCTTGTGCTGGAATTGGCCGATGGCCGTAGCGTGCAGCTCGACGCGCCGCCGATGGATACCGATAACCTGGAACGGGACACCCTGCGCCCGCTCGGGATCGTGCGCTACGACCCCGAGATCGATCCGGTCATCGGCGAAGTGCTGCCCGGCGGCGCGGCGGCGCGTGCTGGCTTCCAGAGCGGAGACCGGCTGGTCGCCGCCGACGGGCAAGCCGTGTCGAACTGGCAGGACTGGGTGAAACTGATTCGCCAGCATCCGTCGCAATCCTTGCGCATCGAATACGAACGCGAAGGGCAGATGCACATATTGACGGTCGTGCCCGATACGGTGGATGAAAATGGCCAGCGTATCGGCAAGATCGGCGCTGGTCCCAAGGTCGATCCCGCGTTGATGGACGACCTGATGACCGAGGTACGCTACGGACCGATCGAGGCGCTGGGACGCGGCGCAGAAAAAACCTGGGACATGAGCCTGTTCACGCTCGAGATGATGGGGCGCATGGTGCTGGGGCAGGTGTCCTGGAAAAACCTGTCGGGCCCGCTGACCATTGCCGACTATGCCGGCCAGAGTGCCACGCTCGGGTGGATCAGTTTCGTCGGTTTTCTGGCGCTGGTGAGCGTGAGCCTGGGGGTGCTGAATCTGCTGCCTGTCCCGCTGTTGGATGGGGGACACCTCATGTATTATGTTGCCGAAGTTTTGACCGGTCGCCCGGTGTCCGAGCGCACCATGGAAATAGGGAGCCGGATCGGCATGATGCTCCTGCTCCTGCTGATGTCGTTTGCCCTGTTCAACGATTTGCAACGCCTGATAGGCGGATGATAACAACCATGATCCTGAACCGTTTGACGCTTGCCCTTGCCGTCGTATTCGCCGCGCAGCCCGTGTTCGCAGCAGAACCCTTTGTCGTCAAGGACATCCGGGTCGAAGGGATCCAGCGCACCGAGGCGGGCACGGTGTTCAGCTACCTGCCGGTCAAGGTCGGCGACACGATGACCGACGAGAAGACCGCCGCGGCGATCAAGGCGCTGTATGCCACCGGTTTCTTCAAGGACGTGCGCCTGGAAGCGCGCGACGGGGTAGTGATCGTCACCGTCGAGGAGCGTCCGTCGATCGCCAAGATCACCCTGACCGGCATCAAGGAGTTTTCCGAGGATGACCTGAAGAAGGGCCTCAAGGAAACCGGACTGGCCGAGGGCCGCGTGCTCGACCGCTCCCTGCTGGACAAGGCCGAGCAGGAACTGCAGCGGCAATACTTCAACCGCGGCAAGTATGCCGTCGAGATCAAGTCCACCCTGACGCCGCTGGAGCGCAACCGGGTCGCCGTCCAGTTCGACGTGGTGGAAGGCAACAGCGCAAAGATCCAGCAGATCAACATCGTCGGCAACCAGGCGTTCAAGGAAAAGGAACTGCTGAAGCAGTTCACCTCGACCACGCCGGGCTGGCTGACCTGGTACACCAAGAACGATTTGAAGCCCTGCGCTCGTTCTACCTCAATCGCGGCTATCTCGAGTTCAACGTCGATTCAACCCAGGTATCCATCTCGCCGGACAAGCAGGGCATCTACATCACCGTCAACGTGACCGAGGGCCCCCAGTACAAGGTGTCCGACGTCAAGCTGGCCGGGCAGATGCTGGTACCGGAAGCCGAACTGAAAAAGCTCATCACCATCAAGCCGGGCGAGGTGTTCGCGCGCGACCGTCTGACCGAGACCACCAAGGCCATTGGCGACCGTCTCGGCAACGACGGCTATGCTTTCGCCAACGTCAACGCGGTGCCCGACCTCGATAAGGAGAAGCGCACGGTCGCGTTCACGCTGTTCGTCGATCCGGGCCGCCGCGTATACGTGAATCGCGTCAACGTCTCGGGCAACACCAAGACCCGCGATGAAGTGGTGCGCCGCGAAGTACGCCAGATGGAAGGCGCGTATTACGACGCCGAGAAGATCAACCTGTCGCGCGACCGCCTCAATCGCCTGGGCTACTTCAACGAAGTGAACATCGAGACCCCGGCGGTGCAGGGCACCACCGACCAGGTCGACGTCAACGTGAGCGTGGCCGAGAAATCCACCGGCAGCATCATGCTGGGCGCAGGCTTCTCGTCGTCCGAGGGAATCGTTCTGTCGGGCTCGGTCTCGCAGAGCAACGTGTTCGGCACCGGCAACCGGCTGTCGGCGCAGATCAACTCGGGCAGCGTCAACACCGTGTATGCGCTGTCGTTCACCAATCCCTACTACACCATCGATGGCGTCAGCCTGGGCTATGACCTGTATCGCCGCGACGTCGATGCCACCTCGCTTTCCAACGTGGGCGCCTACAAGACCTCGACCTATGGCGCCGGCGTGCGATTCGGCCTGCCGGTCAACGAGCGCGATTTCCTCTCGTTCGGCCTGACCTACGAACAGACTTCGCTCACCACCTATTCGGACAGCCCGGTGCAGTACACGCGATTCGTCAACGAGTTCGGCAAGGACAACGATACCGTGCGTCTGGATACATCCTGGTCGCGCGATACCCGCGACAGCTACCTGTTCCCGACCAAAGGCTTGATGCAGCGGGTGGCGGCGGAGGTGGGCACGCCGGGCGGCAGCCTGCAGTACTACAAGCTGTCGTTCCAGCACCAGCAATATATCCCGCTGAGCAAGAGCTTCACCCTGATGCTGAATGGCGAGGTGGGGATAGGCGACGGCCTGTCCGGCAAGCCCCTGCCGTTCTTCAAGAACTTCTATGCGGGCGGCAACAGCTCGGTGCGTGGCTTCAAGACGGGCACCCTGGGACCCAAGGACGCGAACGGAGACGCGCTGGGCGGCGACAAGCGCGTGGTCGGCAATGCGGAGGTCTTCTTCCCCCTGCCGGGTCTCAAGGATGACCAGTCGCTACGCATGTCGGCGTTTGTCGATGCGGGCGCCACCTTCGGGCCCGACGACAAGGACAACCTGTACAAGACGTTCGCATTCGGCGACTTGCGCTATTCGGCGGGCATTGCCGTCCTCTGGGTTTCGCCGCTCGGCCCGCTCAAATTCAGCCTGGCGCAACCGATCGTCAAAAAGACGGGCGACAAAGCTGAAATGTTTCAATTCACCCTTGGCAATGTGTTCTGAGGGTAGGCCGTTACTGGAGTATTCATGATGAAGTTCAAGCAGCTGGCAGTTTCCCTGATCCTTGCGTCTGCGTTCGCGGCCGCGCCCGTCCTGGCCGACACCAAGATCGGCTTCGTCAACACCGAGAGGCTGCTGCGCGAGGCGCCCCTGTCGATTGCCGCGCAGAAAAAGCTGGAACGTGAGTTTGCCGGACGCGACCAGGAACTGCAGAAACTGGCCAAGCAGGCCCGTGACCTGCAGGCGCAGCTCGACAAGGATGGCGTGACCATGTCGGACAGCGACCGCAAGTCGAAGGAACGCGATCTCAACAATCTCAATCTCGAACTGCAGCGCAAGGGGCGCGAATTCCGCGAAGACCTCAACCTGCGCCGCAACGAAGAATTGAGCCAGATCCAGGAGCGCGCGCGCAAGGCGATCCAGGACATCGCCAAGACGGAGAAATTCGACCTGATCGTCGAGCAGGCCGTCTACGTCGATCCCAAGAACGACATCACCGATCGCGTGATGAAGGCCCTGGGTGGAAAATAAACGTGGCCGTGGAAAATAAACTCGGCCGCGGAAGCTAAGCAGCCAATGGCCTCTACGCTGACCGAACTGGTTGCGCGTTTTGGCGGGGAGTTGCTGGGCGATGGCAGCATCACGATTCGCCAGGTTGCGCCGCTGGACCAGGCGCAGGCAGACGAAATCGGCTTTGTCTCGCAAGCCAGGTACTTGGCTCAACTGGCCGGCACGCATGCCGCCGCCGTGATCCTGCCGCTGGAGGCGCGCGACGCGACGGCGCTGCCGCGCATCCTTACGCCCAACCCTTACCTGTATTTCGCGCGCGTTTCGGCACTGTTGAACCCGCCGCCGCGCCCGCCCGCGGGCGTCCATTCCGCGGCGACGGTTGCCGTTGACGCCAGGATTGCCGCCGACGCCAGCATTGGCCCCGGCGCGGTGATCGGCGCCGGCGCCGTGGTTGGCGCACGCACGGTGGTCGGCCCCAACTGCGTCGTCGGCGACCATGCCCGCATCGGCGACGACTGTCTGCTGCACGCCAACGTCACGCTGTATCACCGCTGCGAAGTGGGTGATCGTGCCGTCCTGCACGCGGGCTGCGTGATCGGCGCGGACGGCTTCGGTTTTGCGCCGAACGACGGCCGCTGGGAGAAGATCCCGCAGATCGGCCGCGTGCTGATCGGCGACGATGTCGAGGTCGGCGCCTGCACCACCATCGACCGCGGGGCGCTGGAAGACACGGTGATCGAGGAGGGCGTCAAGCTCGACAACCTGATCCAGGTGGCGCACAACGTGACGATCGGTGCGCATACGGCGATTGCCGCCTGCACCGGCATCGCCGGCAGCGCGAAAATTGGTCGCCACTGCACCATCGGCGGTGCGGCAATGATCTTCGGCCACATCGAGATCGCCGACGGCACCCGCATCTCGACCAATACGCTGATCACCAAATCGCTGCCGAAAGCGGGCACCTACACGTCGGCGCTGCCCTTCTCGGAACACGACGTGTGGCAGAAGAATGCCGTACACATGCGCAACCTCGACAAGCTGGTGAACCGCATCAAGCAGCTCGAAAAACGCCTAACCGAACTGGAAAGCAAATCATGATCATGGACATCGAGCAGGTCATGCAGTACCTGCCGCACCGCTACCCCTTCCTCCTGATCGACAAGGTCATCGAACTCGAACTCGGTAAAAGCATCACCGCGATCAAGAATGTCACCATCAACGAGCCTTTTTTCCCGGGCCACTTCCCGGGGGCGCCGGTGATGCCGGGCGTGCTGATCCTGGAAGCGATGGCGCAGGCGGCAGGGATCCTGTCGTTCAAGACCAAGAATTACACGCCGGATCAGATCGGCATCATCTACTTCGCGGGCATCGACAATGCGCGCTTCAAGAAGCCGGTCAGACCGGGCGACCAGCTGGTCCTCAAGGCGGAGATCGTGCGCGAGATGCGCGGCATCTGGAAGTACACCGGCCGGGCCGAAGTGGATGGCGCGCTGGTCGCCGAAGCCGAGCTGATGGCCACGTTGCGCGACAAGCCCTGACATGGCGACGATACACCCCACCGCGCTGGTCGCGCCGGGCGCACGGCTTGCCGACGACGTCGACATCGGTCCCTACACGATCATCGGCGAGCACGTCGAGATCGGCGCCGGCACCACGGTTGGCGCCCATGCCGTCATCACCGGCCACACCCGGATCGGCGCGCGCAACACGATCTTCCATTTCGTCTCGCTCGGTGAGGCGCCGCAGGACAAGAAATACGCCGGCGAACCGACCCGCCTGGAAATCGGCGACGACAACGTCATCCGCGAGTTCTGTACCTTCAACACCGGCACGGTGCAGGATCGCGGCGTCACCACCATCGGCAGCCACAACTGGATCATGGCCTACGTCCACATCGCGCATGACTGCGTGGTGGGCGACCGCACCATCTTCGCCAACAACGCCTCGCTGGCGGGCCATGCCGAAGTCGGCGACTGGGCGATCCTCGGCGGCTTCACCGGCGTGCACCAGTTCTGCAAGATCGGCGCGCATGTGATGACCGGCATCTCCAGCGTGGTGTTCAAGGACATTCCACCCTTCGTCATGGCGTCGGGCCAGCCGGCCGCACCGCACGGACTCAACAGCGAAGGCCTCAAGCGGCGCGGGTTTTCCGCCGAAGCGCTGACCGCTCTCAAGCGCGCCTACAAGACGCTCTACCGAGAAGGCAACACCCTGGCCGAAGCGCAGGCCAAGCTCGCGCCAGAAGGCGTGAAGCATGCCGAAGTGCAGCAACTGCTCGATTTCCTTGCACGCGCCGAGCGCGGCATCATTCGGTGATCGATCTGGGCGTGGTCGCCGGCGAAGCGTCCGGCGATCTCCTGGGGGCGCACTTCATTGCCGCGCTGCAACAAAGCCGCCCCGATTTGCAGGCTGCCGGCATCGCCGGCCCGCGCATGATCGAGACCGGCGTCAAGGCGATCTACCCGAGCGAGAAACTGGCGGTCAACGGCTATGTCGAGGTACTGCGCCATCTGCCGGAATTGCTGTGGATCCGTTCGCGCATCACGCGTTATTTCCTGAACGAACGGCCGCGCGTGTTCGTCGGCATCGACGCGCCGGACTTCAATTTCACGCTGGAAGCGAAGCTCAAGCAGGCCGGCATCCCCACCGTGCATTTCGTCAGCCCATCGATCTGGGCATGGCGACCCGAGCGGATTCATCGCATCAGGCAGGCGGTGTCGCACATGCTGGTGGTCTTTCCGTTCGAGGAGGAAATCTATCGGGGTGCGGGCATACCTGTCAGCTATGTGGGCCATCCGCTGGCCGACGTCATTCCACTGGAACCCGATACCGTCGGTGCACGTGCGGCGCTGGGCCTGCAGACGGGGCCGGTCGTCGCGCTGCTGCCGGGCAGCCGGCTGTCCGAGGTGACGCGTCATGCACGACTGATGCTGGAGGCCGCCGTGCGCATCCTGCGCCATCACCCTGACGCGCAGTTCGTACTGCCTGCCGCAAGCGAAGCCGCCAGCCGGCTGATCCGACAGGCCGGGCAGGGACTGGACGTGCCGCTGCATGTTCTGGCCGGGCAGTCTCATACCGCGCTGGCGGCCTGCGACGTGGCGCTGGTGGCGTCTGGCACGGCCACGCTCGAAGCCGCATTGTTCAAGAAACCAATGGTCATCACCTACCGCGTGCCCGCGCTGACCGCGCACCTGATGCGGAAAAAGGCGCTGCTGCCCTGGATCGGACTGCCGAACATCCTCGCGCGCGGTTTCGTGGTGCCGGAACGGGTGCAGGAAGACGCGACGCCCGAGAACCTGGCAAACGACACCCTGGCATGGCTCGACGATGCGCCGCGTCGACGTGCCGTCGTCGAGACGTTCCGCGACATCCACTTGAGCCTGAAGCAGCATGCCAGCGCGCGCATCGCCGAGGCGGTTGCGCCTTATCTGGCGGGAAGGACATGAAACCGCGTTCATCCGTCGTTCTGCATGTCGGCCCGCTCGGCTTGTGCGGCGTCGATGAGGCGGGCCGCGGGCCGCTGGCAGGTCCCGTGATGGCCGCCGCCGTCATGCTCGATCCTGGCGACCCCATAGCGGGCCTGCGCGATTCCAAGAAACTGTCCGCCGCCGCCCGCGAACGCCTGGCCGACGAGATTCGCAAACGAGCCATTGCCTGGTACGTGGCCGAAGCCAGTGTCGCCGAAATCGACAGGCTCAACATCCTGCATGCCACCATGCTGGCGATGCAACGTGCCGTGTCGGGGTTGGGCCGCACGCCGGATGAGGTGCTTGTCGATGGCAACCGCTGTCCCGAGTGGCCGTGGCGTTCGCAAGCCGTGGTCAAGGGTGACGACAAAGTGGCGGCGATCGCCGCAGCCTCGATTCTCGCCAAGACTGCGCGCGATCAATTCATGTGCAGCCTGCATGACGAATATCCCGTCTACGGCTTTGCCCAGCACATGGGCTACGGCACCGCCGCCCATCTCGATGCATTGAAGGCACACGGCGCCTGCCCGCAACACCGCAGGAGCTTCGCCCCGGTCAAGCTCGTGCTCGACCAGATAACTTTGTTTTGAACCTGTTCTGAAAGGAAATCGCGTGAACCTGACCTTGTTGTTGCATGTTCTTAGCATCGTCGTCTGGGTGGGCGGCATGTTCTTCGCCTAGGCGGCCAGCGTGCTGGAGCCACCACAGCGTCTGACGCTGTGGGCCGGCGTGTTCGGCAAGTTCTTTCCGTGGGTGTGGGTTTCGGTCGTTCTGATTCTGCTGAGCGGCTTGCACATGCTGATGAAGCTCGGCGGTGCCGCAGCGCCGCACTATGCGCTGACCATGCTGGTATTGGGCGTGGTGATGATGCTGATTTTCGCCCATGTGTTCTTCGCGCCCTACAAGAAACTCAAGCGAGCGGTGGGTGCACAGGACTGGAAAGCGGGCGGTGCGGCACTGGCACAGATCCGCAAACTGATCGGCATCAATCTCGCCATCGGGCTGCTGACAATTGCAGTCGTGTTTGTCGGGCGCGCACTGATGTTGAACTAGACATACGATTCCGCGCGTACTTCAGCACGTGCGTGGCGTCTAGGGTTCGTCCTGCGGCGGCGCTGCGAGCAGTTGTTGCGCAACCTCCCGTATGATCTCGGGCCGTGCCTCGCACTGCAGTTCGGCATGAAACCGGCCATCGCGATAGAGGTAGATCGTGGGCAGGTGGAAGATGCCGAAGTAGCGCGCCACCCCGGTGGCCTCGCTGACGTCGACTTCGTGGAATTCGTTGGCCAGGTCGGCGAGCGCCTGCGGCAACACCTGTTTCCATGCCCGGCATGCACCGCAGTGCGGTGCGGTGAACAACACGACACCGACGCCGAAAGAGCCGGCGAGACGAGCGTGGTAACTGCCTTCGGCCAGGCGTGAAAACCCAGCCGGGGCAAGCCGGCCCCGACTGGTAGAATCGCGGTTTTCCTCGCGGCTGCTTCCCATGCTGTTTCTCGAACTCTTCGGTTATCTGCTGCTCATCCTCGTGGCGGCGGAAGTCTTTGTCAACGCGCTCGAACACCTGGGCGAGAAACTACACATCTCGGAAGGCGTGACCGGTTCGCTGTTTGCGGCGATCGGCACCGCCATGCCCGAAACCCTGGTGCCGCTGCTGGCGATCTTTGCCGGCGGCGGCAACACCGTCACCAACGAGGAAATCGGCGTCGGCGCCATCCTGGGCGCGCCCCTGATGCTGTCGACGCTGTCGCTGTCGCTGATGAGCGTGGCCGTGCTGAAACGCCGTGGTATCCAGGGTCATCTCACGCCCGAGAAGACCGGGCTCAAGCGCGATCTGGATTTCTTCCTGATGGCCTTCCTGCTGGCGTTTGCCGCCATGTTCGTGCCGCATGACGGCGGCTGGGTGCGCGTTGCACTCGCCTTCGTCATGGTGATGATCTACTTCGTCTATGTGATGCTGACCCTGCGCGCATCGGCCAAACTGGTCGAAGACGGGCATGCGACCGAGGCGGGGTCGCCCATGCTGCTGACGCGTCTGGGCCTGCCGCAAAACCTGTTTTTCATTCTGGTGCAGCTGGCTCTGGGTTTGGGATTGCTGATTGCCGGCGCCAAGGGCTTTATTCACGGCGTCGAGCTGGCTGCGCCCATCCTGGGCATCTCCGCACTGCTGTTGTCGCTGATGATCATCCCGATCGCGACCGAGTTGCCGGAAAAGGTGAATTCGATCCTGTGGATACGCAAGCGCAAGGACACGCTGGCGTTTGGCAACATCACCGGCGCCATGGTGTTCCAGGGCACGCTGCTGCCCGCCATCGGGATTTCGCTGACCCCCTGGATGCCGCAAAAGGAAGTCCTGCTGGGCGTGGTGGTCACGCTGGTCGCGGCATTCTGGCTGCGCTGGGCCGCCCTGAACGGCGGCTTGCGCGTGTGGCACCTGTTCGTCAACGGCGCGCTGTATGTCACCTATCTGACGGCGGTGCTGGCCTGAGAAATCGGCGCGTGCAATAAGAAACGGCGGGACTCCCCGCCGTTTCTTATTGGCTGCAACCGACGCTCAGGCCGTCCGCCGGCGTGCGGCGAACCCGACCAGCCCCAGTCCTGCCAGCAGCATCGCCCAGGTATCGGCTTCCGGTACGGCGGTGACCTGCCAGCCGATGTCCTGCATGGCGGCGAAGTCGAGGGCGGTGAAGTATTTGCGCTGGCCGTTGTAGATGGCGGGGCTCATTGAGGTTTCCTGGCTGACGCCATTGACGGTGCTGAGCGTGCCGTCCGCCCAGTGGCCGAGATCGGCGGACAGCGCGACCGAGCCTGTGCTTGCGCCAATGAAGTCGCTGCCGAACGTCAGGGCTTCGAAGGAATCGGAGGTGCCGAATCCGAGGACGTGGGCCAGTTCGTGCACGGCAACCGAGTAGAAATCGTATTCGGACGAATTGAGGCCGGCCGTGGTCAGGCCGAAGTACCAGTTGGTCGAAGCGTTATCGAAGCTGATCGAGCCGCCCCACGGTGCGACATCGACGGCGTTGCGGGACAGCAAGGCGCCGTTGCTATCGTACAGGTTCTGCGTTTCGCCCTGCCCGCGTTGCGTGTCAGTGTTGCAGAAACTGCTGAAGCCGGAGCAGTTGTATCCGCCCGGACCGCCGATTCCCAGGGTCGAGCCGCCCAGGTTGGCGGCGCCGGCATAGATGCGGATGACGTCGGTGGACACGCTCTGATTGCTCAGCGTGACATCGGTCCCGGGCGTGGAAGGATTGAAGAATACCGTACTGAAATGGTTGGGCCCGGACGACGTGATCGCGGTCAGGTTGTCCGCAAAACGTGTCTCGAATACGGACGCGGCGGCATTCAGTGCGGCGACGCTGTCGGGGTTGGACGAAAAGAAATTGGACGTGTCGTAGCTGAAGTCGAACTGGATATCGATATTCGCCAGCGCGGGTTGCGCGGCGGCCAGCAGGCTCAGGCTGGCCAAGGTTCTTGCAAGCATGTTTCCCCCTCGGGTGGATCGGTTGATACACATCCGCTTATCGTTTTCCGCGAGTGTAAAACAAGTGCGCAGGGCCGGCCAGCGATTCAGCGGCCCGATGACGCGTCTTTTGGCGCGGCGGCCGGCGGCTCGCGGCGGAACGGGGTCTCGAGTTCGTCCATGTAGTGGCCGATGGCATCGGTCTCGCGTTCGAGGAAACGGTCGACCGCTTCGCGGAATTCGGCATTCTCCAGCCAGTGCCAGGAATGCGTGGCGGTGGGGACAAGGCCGCGCGCGAGCTTGTGCTCGCCCTGTGCGCCGCCTTCGAATACCGAAAGCCCATGCGCGATGGCATATTCGATGCCCTGCTGATAGCAGGTCTCGAAATGCAGTCCAGGCAGGTATTCCAGCGTGCCCCAGTGACGGCCGTACAGGCGCTGGCCATCTTTCATGCAGAACGAGCAGGCGACGGGCTCGCCATCCTTGTCGGCAATGATGAGCACCAGATTGTCGGGTAGCGTCGCGCGCAGTTCGGCAAAGAAAGCTCGGTTGAGATGCGGTTCGCTGCGGTGGCGAGCGTAGGTGTCGGCATAGCAGCGATAGAAATGGTCCCAATCGGCATCCGTGCTCTCCGCGCCATCGACCCAGCGGAACGTCACGCCGAGGTTGGCGAGCTTCTTTCTTTCCTGACGGATTTTCTTGCGCTTGTCGTGTGTCATCGCGGCGAGAAATGCGTCGAAATCGGCATAGCCCGCGTTATTCCAGTGGAACTGGAAGCCGCTGCGGTGCATGAGCGGCGTTGCTTCGAGCGCGACGTGGTCTGGCGCGGTCGGGAAGAGGATGTGAAAGGATGAAAATCCCAGATCACGGGTGAGTTTCAAGGCTGCCTGGATCAGCGTCGTGCGGTCCGCATCGTTGCCTGCCAGCAGGCGCGGCCCGGGAACCGGCGAGAAAGGGACGCAGCACACCAGCTTGGGGTAATAACTCAAGCCATGCCGGCGGTAGGCGTCAGCCCATGCCCAGTCGAACACGAACTCGCCCCAGGAGTGATGCTTGACGTAAAGCGGCATCGCGGCGTCGAGATGGCCGTTGCGGAACAGCGCCAGGTGCACCGGCTCCCAGCCGATGTCGGGCCCGACGCAGCCGGTGGCTTCCAGTGCGTGCAAAAAGGCATGCTGCAGGAAAGGCGAATCGCCGGCCAGGGCATTCCAGGCGTCGGCGGCCAGTTCTGCAATGCGCGGAACGACGCGGATGACAGCTTCCGCATCGGAGGGGTTTGCTTCAAAATGCACGTTTTGGCGAGCTTCCATCGAAAAACAAATGAACCTGCATGAATATCAGGCCAAACAAATCCTGCGGTCAGGCAACATTAACACGCCGCGCGGCCTTGCAGCAGCCAGTGCCGAGGCCGCGGTTGGCGCCGCGACCGAACTGGGCGGCGACGCCTGGGTAGTGAAGGCGCAGATCCATGCCGGTGGACGCGGCAAGGCGGGTGGGGTCAAGGTGGTGAAGTCGCTCGACGAGGTTCGTGTCGTGGCTGAATCTCTGCTCGGCAAGCCACTGGTGACCAACCAGAACGCCCCCGACGGCCAGCCGGTGAACCAGATTCTGGTCGAGGAGACGCTGCCGATCGCGCGCGAACTGTATCTCTCGCTGCTGGTCGACCGTGAAACCGAGCGCGTCGCCATCGTCGCATCCGCCGCCGGCGGCATGGACATCGAGGAGGTGGCGCATACCACCCCGGAAAAGGTCCTGACCGAAGCCTGCGATCCCTTGCTGGGCGTGCAGGATTTCCAGTGTCGTGCCCTGGCCTTCGCGCTGGAACTGACGGGTGAGGCCTACAAGGATTTCTGCCGCCTGTTGCCGCAGCTGTACCGCGTGTTCCTCGCCAACGACCTTTCCCTGCTTGAGATCAATCCGCTGGTGGCGACGGCCGACAACCGCGTGCTGCCGCTCGACTGCAAGATGAGCGTCGACGACAATGCCCTGTACCGCCGCAAGGTGCTGGCCGAGCTGCGCGACGACAGCCAGATCGACGCCAAGGAAGCTGCCGCCAATGCGGCCAACGTCAACTACGTCGCGCTCACCGGCAACATCGGCTGCATGGTCAACGGCGCCGGTCTGGCGATGGCGACGATGGACCTGATTCAACTGGAGGGCGGCACGCCGGCCAACTTCCTCGACGTCGGCGGCGGTGCCACGCCGGAGACGGTGGCACAGGGCTTCAAGATCATCCTGCTCGACCCCAACGTCAAGGCCGTCCTGATCAACATCTTCGGCGGCATCGTGCGCTGCGACGTCATTGCCGAGGGCATCATCCAGGCGGTGAAGGAGGTCGGCGTGAAGGTTCCGGTGGTGGTGAGGCTGGAAGGTACCAACGCCGAGCTGGGCCGCACGCTGCTGGCCGAATCGGGGCTGGCGATCCTCGCGGCGGAGAGCCTGACGCATGCGGCGAAACTGGCAGTGGAGAAGGCGGCATGAGCAGGGAGCAGGGTTCCCGCTTGCGGGATGCGACCGGCCGCGAATGCCGCCCGTCGCCGACGCGCAGCCGTATGGCTCTGTATGAACTTTTCAGAGGCGACGCCCAATGAGCATCCTCGTCAACAAAGACACCAAGGTCATCTGCCAGGGCTTCACCGGCAAGCAGGGCACATTCCATTCCGAACAGGCGATCGCCTACGGCACGCGGATGGTCGGCGGCGTCACCCCCGGCAAGGGCGGGCAGACGCATCTTGGCCTGCCTGTGTTCAACACCGTGCGCGACGCCGTGCGGCAGACCGGCGCGCAGGCCACGATGATCTATGTGCCCGCCGCGTTCGCCGCCGACTCGATCCTGGAAGCGGCCGACGCCGGCATCGAAGTCATCGTCTGCATCACCGAGGGCATCCCGGTGTTGGACATGCTGAATGTGAAGGCCGCCCTGCGTGCCAACGGCGCCAAGCTGATCGGCCCGAACTGCCCCGGCATCATCACCTCGGGCGAATGCAAGATCGGCATCATGCCGGGCGTGATCCATCAAAAAGGCAAGATCGGCATCGTCTCGCGTTCCGGCACGCTGACCTACGAGGCGGTGCACCAGACCACGCAACTGGGGCTGGGCCAGTCGACCTGCGTCGGCATCGGCGGCGACCCGATCAAGGGGTTGGATTTCATCGACTGCCTCGAACTGTTCGAGGCCGACCCGCAGACCGAGGCGGTGATTCTGGTCGGCGAGATTGGCGGCAGCCGCGAGGAAGAAGCGGCCGAGTACATCCGCTCGAACATGAAGAAGCCGGTGGCCGCCTACATCGCCGGGCGCACGGCGCCCAAGGGCAAGCGCATGGGCCACGCAGGCGCGATCATCGCCGGCGGCGCCGGAACGGCCGACGCGAAGATCCGTGCGCTGGAATCGGCGGGGGTCGTCGTCGCGGCAAGCCCGGCCGGCCTGGGTGAGGCAGTACAACTGGCACTGGGTGCCCGGTAAAGGCGCGCGATGAAACTCGGCATCGCGCAACTCAACCTCACGGTTGGCGACATCACCGGCAACGCGGCGCGGCTGCTGGCCGCGGCGAAGGACGCGCATGCCGCCGGCGCCGACCTGCTGCTCACGCCTGAAATGTCGGTCTGCGGCTATCCGGCCGAAGACCTGGTGCTGCGGCGCGATTTCACTGCAGCATGCGAGACGGCTGTACAGCAACTGGCTGCCGATGCGCCGCCCGACCTCGCCCTGATCGTGGGTTACCCCGAGCGTAGCGACGACGGGTTGTTCAATGCGGGGGCGCTGCTACGCGGCGGCCGTGTCGAACGGGTGTATCGCAAGCACCATCTTCCGAATCATTCCGTATTCGACGAACGACGCGTATTCGACAGCGGCGCTGACGCGTGCGTGTTCAGCTGTGGTGGCGTGACGTTCGGCCTCAACATCTGCGGCGACATCTGGGAGCCGGGGCCGGCGACGCGTGCAATGGAAGCCGGTGCCGAGTGGCTGCTGGTTCCGAACGCCTCGCCCTATCATCTCAACAAGGAGCGCGAGCGCTTTGCCGTCGCGCGCTCGCGCCAGCTCGAGGCCGGCCTGCCGATCGTGTACGCGAACATGGTGGGGGGACAGGACGAACTGGTGTTCGACGGCGCGTCCTTTGTGCTGGACGCCGATGGCAAGGTCGCGGCACAGTGCCCGGCCTGGCAGGAAGGCCTGTTCTATGTGGACATCGCGGGTAGCCGCTGCAGCGGGCCGCAACAGGCCTTGCCGGACGAGGATGCCGCCGTCTACGACGCGCTGGTGATGGCGGTACGTGATTACTTCGGCAAGAACGGCTTCAAGGGCGTGCATCTGGGCTTGTCGGGCGGGATCGATTCGGCATTGACGCTGGCGATCGCGGTCGATGCGATCGGCCCCGACCGTGTGCATGCGGTGATGATGCCGTCGGATTACACGGCCGGTATCAGCGTCGAAGACTCGCGCGACATGGTGAAGCGGCTGGGCGTGCGCTATTCCGAAATCGCCATCAAGCCGATATACGAGGCGTTCGTGTCGCAGCTGGCCGGCGAGTTTGCCGGACGGGCTACCGACACGACGGAAGAGAACCTGCAGGCGCGCGCGCGCGGCACGCTGCTGATGGCGCTGTCCAACAAGTTCGGCACGCTGGTGCTGACCACCGGCAACAAGAGCGAAATGGCGGTCGGTTATGCCACCTTGTACGGCGATATGGCGGGCGGCTTCGCGGTGCTGAAGGATGTGGCGAAAACGCGGGTCTACCGACTGGCGAATTATCGCAACCGCCTGTCTGCCGTGATTCCGCAGCGGATCATCGACCGTCCGCCGTCGGCCGAACTGCGTCCCGACCAGACCGATCAGGACAGCCTGCCGCCCTACGACGTGCTCGACGCCATCCTTGCGGCCTATGTCGAACGCGACCTGCCGGCACACGACATCGTCGCATCGGGATACGATGCCGCCGTCGTGCGCAAGGTCATCCGCATGGTCGATCTCGCCGAATACAAACGCCGCCAGGCCCCGCCCGGTCCGCGCATCACGCCGCGTAACTTTGGAAAAGACCGGCGCTACCCGATTACCTCGAAATACCGACCCGAAGGAGACCTGCCATGAAAAAAATCGAAGCCATCATCAAGCCGTTCAAGCTGGACGAAGTGCGCGAAGCGCTGTCCGATATCGGCGTGACCGGGCTGACCGTGACCGAAGTCAAAGGCTTCGGTCGCCAGAAAGGCCATACCGAGCTGTATCGCGGCGCCGAATACGTCGTCGACTTTCTGCCCAAGGTGAAGGTGGAAGTGGTCGTTGCAGACAGTCTGCTGGAACGCGCGATGGAAGCGATCACCACTGCCGCGCGCACCGGCAAGATCGGCGACGGCAAGATTTTCGTGACGGCGGTGGAGCAGGTGGTGCGTATCCGCACCGGCGAGTCGGGCGAGGCGGCGGTCTGATCCCGATTCGCGCGCGGACCGGAATCAGACGGACTCAATCCGGATTCCGGCTCACCAGAAGCGGTACCAGGCTTTTTCCTTGACGTTCACGCCCTTGAGATACTTGCTGTGGGGGAAGTTGAGCTTCAGCACCCGCAGCGCATCGTCGCGCGGCCCCGTGAGGTGCAGGTTGTCGTAGGCCACGACCATGATGCCCAGCGCCTCTTCCAGCGCGGGAGCCTGAGGGTAGTCAGTCAGCACGACCTTGGCACGGTTGGCGGCAGCCACCCAGGCTTTGCGTTTCAGGTAATACCGGGCGACATGGACCTCGTTGCCAGCCAGCGCGTTGACCAGGTATTTCATGCGGGCGGTCGAGTCCTCGGCATATTTGCTGTCGGGGAAGCGTGTGACCAGTTCCTTGAATGCCAGGAACGCATCGCGCGCAGCCTTGGGATCACGTTCGCTCATGTCCTGGTCGACCAGGTTGCCGAGCAGTCCCAGATCGTCGTTAAAATTCGCCAGGCCCTTAAGATAGTAGGCGTAATCGACGTTAGGGTGATTGGGGTGCAGCTTGATGAAACGATCGCATGCGGCAATGGCTGAAATCGGTTCGTTGTCCTTGTAGTAGGCGTAACCCACTTCCAGTTGCGCCTGTTGTGCATAACGTCCGAAGGGGTAACGCGCTTCCAGCGTTTCGAACAATTTGACCGCGCGTTCGTAGTTGCCGCTGTTGAGATTATCCTTGGCTTCGGAGTAGAGTTTTTGCGCCGACCAACCCGAGGTTTCGTCCTTGACCGCGGGCAACAGACCGCAGCCGCCCAGGGTGAGTGCGGCAGCGAGCAGCACACCACCCAAAACCCGATTGAATGCGGTGGAACCGGATGAACATTGCTTAAGCATGGGAAAAGACACAGAAAATTTGTCGGACGATTATAAGGGAAATACCGGGGACGGCGTCCGCGAGCTGGTAATCCCCGACGAGCAGGGGGGGCAGCGCCTGGATCAGGCCCTGTCGGCCCTGCTGCCGGAGTTCTCGCGCAACCGCATCCAGAACTGGATCCGTGCGCGCAAGATCGCGGTGGACGACGCCTGGGCCACGACCAAGATGAAAGTCAGCGGCGGCGAATCGGTGCGGGTCGAGGTCGAGCCCGACCCGAATGCCACGCCCGATGCGCCTGAGGCCATCCCGCTTGACGTGGTGTTCGAGGACACCATGCTGATGGTGATCAACAAGCCGGTCGGCCTGGTGGTCCATCCCGGCAGCGGCAATCGCCAGGGCACGCTGCTCAATGCGCTCCTGCATCGCGTGCCGCAGGTGGCTGAACTGCCGCGCGCCGGCATCGTGCACCGGCTCGACAAGGACACCTCGGGCCTGCTGGTTGTCGCCAAAACGCTGAGGGCCCACACCGACCTGGTGCGCCAGCTGCAGGCGCGCACCGTCAAGCGTGAATACCTGGCCCTGGTCTACGGCGAGGTCGACCATGCGGGCACGGTCGACGCCCCGCTGGCGCGCGATCCGCACAACCGCACCAAGCGCACTGTGCACAGCATGGGCAAGGAGGCGGTCACGCACTATGACGTGGTCGAGCGCTTCCCCGGGATCACCCTGCTGCGCTGCAAGCTCGAAACCGGGCGTACCCACCAGATCCGCGTGCACATGCAGCATATCGGCCATCCGCTGGTGGGCGAATCGGTCTACAGCGCCAGCCGCCGCAGCCACCTCAAGATTCCCTTCCCGCGCCAGGCGCTGCACGCGGAAAGACTGGGCCTGATCCATCCGGTCACCCAGGAATTCATGCAATGGGAATGCCCGCTGCCGCCCGACTTCGCCTCGCTGTTGGCGGCGCTGCGGGAAAACACCGACTGGGTCAAGTGAACCTGATCGTCCCCGACTGGCCCGCGCCTGCGCGGGTCAAGAGTCTCATGACCACCCGTGTCGGCGGCGTGAGCCAGCCTCCCTGGGCCAGCCTCAATCTCGGCGACCACGTCGGCGACGATCCGGATCACGTCGCCGCCAACCGTGCGCACCTTCGCCAGCAGCTGCCCGCGGAGCCGGGTTGGCTCAGGCAGGTACACAGCGCCCGGGTGGTCGAGCTTGGGCACGAGACGAATCCTGAAGCCGATGCGGCGTTCACGCGCGAACCCGGGCAGGTCTGCGCGGTGTTGACCGCCGACTGCCTTCCGGTGCTGTTCTGCGACCGCAGCGGCAGCGTCGTGGCTGCCGCCCATGCCGGCTGGCGAGGCCTGGCCGGCGGCGTGCTGGAATCCACGGTCGCAGCGATGCGGGTGGCGCCGGGAGACATCCTGGCCTGGATGGGGCCCGCCATCGGTCCGCACGCATTTGAGGTGGGCGATGACGTGCGCGAAATCTTCATGGTGTCGCATCCCGAAACCGCCGCCGCCTTCGCGCCGCATGCGCCGGGCAAATGGCTCGCCGACATCTATCAACTCGCGCGCATTCGCCTCGGGCATATTGGCGTGCAGGCCGTCTACGGCGGCGGACGTTGCACATTCAATGAATCGGACAGCTTCTATTCCTATCGCCGCGACGGCGTGACCGGGCGCATGGCCTCGTTGATCTGGCGGAGCTGAGCGCCAACACCCGGGTTGGCCGGAGCACGCCTGCGCTACCATGGAAAAAATATCCGGCTGGGAGAGCCCATGGGGAAAAATAGATTAGAAGCTTTCAGCGACGGCGTACTGGCCATCATCATCACCATCATGGTGCTGGAGTTGAAGGTACCGCATGGGGAGCAACTGGATGTCCTGCTGCCGCTGGTGCCGGCCTTTCTCAGCTATGTGCTGAGCTTCGTCTACATCGGCATCTACTGGAACAACCACCACCACATGCTGCATGCCGCGACCACGGTCAGCGGCCCCATACTGTGGGCGAACCTGCATTTGTTGTTCTGGCTGTCCCTGTTTCCGTTTGTCACGGGCTGGATGGGCGAGAACCACTTTGCAGCCGTGCCTTCGGCATTGTATGGGCTGGTATTGCTGATGGCGGCGATTGCCTATTGGATGCTGGAGCAGGCGATCATCGCGTCCGAGGGCCCCGGTTCGGTACTCAAGCGGGCCGTTGGGCGGGACTGGAAGGGCAAGCTGTCGCCCGTTCTCTATGGTACAGCCATCGCCGCCACCTTCTGGGCCCCCTGGATTGCTCAGGCGATTTATGTATTCGTCGCAATCCTCTGGCTGGTGCCCGATCCTCGTATCGAACGGGCGCTGCATCGAGGGGAGCCCTAGCCCTAGAAATCTGCTCTTGTGCGCAGATAGTGTGGAAAGCGCGGCACACCCTTTTTCGTCAGGTGCTGGTAGCGATAGGTGATGCGTGTGCCGACGGGCGGCGGCTGGCGGCGCAATGAATCGGAGAGGCCGCTGCCGAGGCGGAAGCGTCTGCCGTCCGGCATTTCCATCAGCAGCGCGCCGGTCAGGCCCAAGTATTTTCCCTTGCCAGGAATGTATCCGACGACAATCGCTTCGGCGTCCAGCCAGGGCTTCAACTTCAGCAGTGCGTCGTTACGGCCGGTGAGATAGGGCGCGTCGGCGCGGTGCAGCATCAGGCCTTCGCCGCCTGCGCGCACCACGGCGTCGAGCCGTTTCATCAGCGTGGCGCGATCGGCCACGCGTGTCTGTTCCACAGCCTGCAGCCAGGGCACGCCAGCCTGCGCGACGAGCGTCCGCATCTGAACGACGCGCGCGCTGAAATCGCCGTCTGCGCCGGGCAATTCGAAAACCAGATAGCGCACCTGCCGCCATTCAGCGTCCGCCGGCTCGATCCTGCGCACGATGCCCGACAGCGCGTCGAAGCGCCCGCGGCCGATCCAGAGTTCGCCATCCAGCGGCGTCGCCGGGAAGCCGGCCGTGAACCACGCCGGCGCCGGCACGCGGCCGCCGCCGCGGAAGCGCAGGGCATGGCCGTCCCACTGGGCGCGCACGCCGTCGTATTTCTCGCTTACCCAGTATTGCGTGACGTCGACGTCGGCGGCGTAGACCTCGGCCAGCAGCATCGCCGGCGCGGGATCGCTCCAGGCCGGCGTCGAGACCGGCAGCCATAGCGCCAGCCACAATGCCCACAGGATGCGGCTCAGTCCAGCCACTTCTGCATGAACTGCGCGTGGCCCATGGCCGGATCGAGCCGATAGTCGTCGAAGCCCAGCCGTTCGTAGAGTCCGCGTGCGGCGCGGTTGCCGGAGAGTACTTCCAGCGTCAGCTTGCAAGCACCGCGTTCGCGCGCGATGGCTTCGACCTCGGCGAACAGCTGGGCGGCGATGCCGCGGCCGCGATGGCTGGGCAGCACGACGACATCGTGCACGTTGACCAGCGGGCGGCAGGCGAAGGTGGAAAAGCCCTCGATGGCATTGACGAGGCCGACCGGGGTATCGTCGTCGAAAGCCAGCACGCTGAAGATGAAGGGTCGCGCCGCAAGTTCGTCGACCAGGTTGGCGCGGGCGAAGTCGCTGAGCGGCTCGCCGCCTCCCGCGGGATCGCGCGCATAGGCATCCAGCAGGTCGACCAGCGCGGCGGCGTGGGCCGGGTCGTCGTAGCGCACGCGGGCAAGCTCGATCATGGCTGGATCACTGGGTGTCGATGCGCATCGAAAGATCCACCGCGCGGATATGCTTGGTGAGGCTGCCGACGGAAATGCGGTCGACACCGGTCTCGGCCACGGCGCGCACGGTGTCCAGCGTGATGTTGCCGGAGGCTTCGAGCAGGGCGCGGCCATGGGCGAGCCCAACCGCACGGCGCATGTCGTCGAGGCTGAAATTGTCGAGCAGGATCAGTGATGCGCCGGCCGCCAGCGCCTGATCGAGTTCGTCCAGGCTTTCCACCTCGATCTGGACGCCGACCTTACCTGCGGCCAGCTTGAATGCGGCATCGAGCACCGGCGCGATGCCGCCCGCCGCCGCAATGTGGTTTTCCTTGATCAGAATGCCGTCGTACAGCCCCACGCGCTGGTTCTGCCCGCCGCCTACCCGTACCGCGTATTTCTCGGCCATGCGCAGGCCGGGCAGGGTCTTGCGGGTATCGAGAATCGCGGCATGGGTGCCGCGCACGGCCTCGACGTAGGGCCGTGTTGCGGTGGCCACTGCCGACAGGGTCTGCAGGAAGTTCAGCGCCGGGCGTTCGGCGGTGAGCAGCGCGCGCGCATTGCCACTGAGTTCGACCAGCACGCTGCCGGCCGCGACCGGGGCGCCTTCGTTGACCCGCCAGTCGATGGCACAGCCGAGGTCGAGCGCCCGGAAGCAGGCGTCGAACCAGGGCCCGCCGGCGATCACGGCGGGTTCGCGGGTGATGACGCGGGCGCGGGCGGTCTGCGTCGCCGGGATGAGCAGGGCGGTGAGATCGCCACTGCCGACATCCTCGGCCAGTGCGCGGTTCACATCGGTTTCGACGACGGAAGCAAGCAAATCGGACATGACTGGTCTTTAATTAAGACATGACGGGTTGAAATGGGCGGAAACGCCTCTATTTGGTTGCCATTGAATATAACCCAGCACGAGGTTACTTATGCGTTTCGACAAGCTCACCACCCAGTTCCAACAGGCGTTTTCCGACGCGCAAAGCCTGGCCGTCGGCGGCGACCATGCCTATATCGAGCCGCAGCACCTGCTGCTGGCGCTGCTGAATCAGGAAGGCGGCGGCGCCTCCTCGATCCTGTCGCGGGCGGGCGTGCAGGTGCCCGCGCTGAAGGCGTCGCTGACCCAGGCGCTGGATCGCCTGCCCAAGGTCGAAGGCCAGGGCGGCGAGGTGAGCATCTCGCGCGAACTTAATAATCTCTTGAACCTGACTGACAAGGAGGCGATGAAGCGCAACGACGCCTTCATCGCCTCCGAGTTGTTCCTGCTGGCAGCGCTCGACGACAAGGGCGAGACCGGTCGCCTGCTGAAGCAGCACGGCGCCCAGAAAGCGGCGCTGGAACAGGCGATTGCGGCCGTGCGCGGCGGCGAGGGCGTGACGTCGCAGGAGGCCGAAGGCCAGCGCGAGGCGCTCGCCAAGTACACGCTCGACCTCACCCAGCGCGCGCGCGACGGCAAACTCGACCCGGTGATCGGGCGTGACGACGAAATCCGCCGCTCGATCCAGATCCTGCAGCGCCGCACCAAGAACAACCCGGTGCTGATCGGCGAGCCTGGCGTCGGAAAAACGGCAATTGTTGAAGGTTTGGCGCAGCGGATAATTAATGACGAAGTGCCCGAGACACTCAAGGGCAAGAAGGTGCTGGTGCTCGACCTCGCCGCGCTGCTGGCGGGCGCCAAGTACCGCGGCGAATTCGAGGAACGCCTGAAGGCGGTGCTGAAGGAGCTGGCGATGGATGCCGGCCGTTACATCGTCTTCCTCGACGAAATCCATACGCTGGTCGGCGCCGGCAAGGCCGAAGGCGCGATCGACGCCGGCAACATGCTGAAACCGGCGCTGGCCAGGGGTGAATTACATCTCATCGGCGCGACCACGCTAGACGAATACCGCAAGTACATCGAGAAGGACGCCGCGCTGGAGCGCCGCTTCCAGAAGGTCATGGTCGACGAGCCCTCGGTCGAATCGACCATCGCGATCCTGCGCGGCCTGCAGGAACGCTACGAATTGCACCACGGCGTCGACATCACCGACCCGGCGATCGTCGCCGCGGCCGAACTGAGCCATCGCTACATCACCGACCGCTTCCTGCCCGACAAGGCCATCGACCTGATCGACGAGGCCGCCGCGCGCATCAAGATGGAAATCGACTCCAAGCCGGAGGTGATGGACAAGCTCGACCGCCGCATCATCCAGCTGAAGATCGAGCGCGAGGCGGTGAAGCGGGAAACCGACGAGGCGTCGAAAAAACGCCTCGGCCTGCTGGAAGCCGAAATCGACAAGCTCGGCCGCGAATACGCCGACCTCGAGGAAGTCTGGAAGGCCGAGAAGGCGCAGGTGCAGGGCTCCGCGCACATCAAGGAAGAAATCGACAAGCTGCGCGGCGAGATGGTCGAACTGCAGCGCCAGGGCAAGCTCGACAAGGTCGCCGAGATCCAGTACGGCAAGCTGCCGCAGTTGGAGGCCCAGCTGAAGCAGGCCGAAACGGCGGGTGAGGGCAAGCCCGCCTTCAAGCTGTTGCGTACCGAAGTGGGCGCCGAGGAAATCGCCGAGGTCGTCTCGCGGGCCACCGGCATTCCGGTATCGAAGATGCTGCAGGGCGAACGCGACAAGCTGCTGCACATGGAAGACAAGCTGCACAGCCGCGTGGTGGGGCAGGACGAGGCCGTGCGCGTCGTCTCCGACCCGGCCTGTCCGACCCCAACCGCCCGCTCGGCTCCTTCCTGTTCCTCGGCCCGACGGGCGTCGGCAAGACCGAGCTGTGCAAGACGCTGGCCGAATATCTGTTCGACTCGGCCGACCACATGATCCGCATCGACATGAGCGAATTCATGGAGAAGCATTCGGTCGCGCGCCTGATCGGCGCGCCGCCCGGCTACGTCGGCTACGAGGAGGGCGGCTACCTGACGGAAGCGGTGCGCCGCAAGCCTTATAGCGTCATCCTGATGGATGAAGTCGAGAAGGCGCACCCGGATGTCTTCAACGTGTTGCTGCAGGTGCTGGATGACGGCCGCCTGACCGACGGCCAGGGCCGCACCGTCGACTTCCGCAACACCGTGATCGTGATGACGTCCAACCTCGGCAGCCAGATGATCCAGCAGATGGCGGGCGACGATTACCAGGTGGTGAAGCTCGCCGTGCTGGGCGAAGTGAAGTCCTACTTCCGCCCCGAGTTCATCAACCGCATCGACGAGGTCGTCGTGTTCCACGCGCTGAGCGAGCAACACATCGCCAGCATCGCGAAGATCCAGCTGCAAGGCCTGGAGCAGCGCCTGGCGCAGATGGAGATGAAGCTCGACGTCAGCGATGCGGCGCTGGCCGAAATCGCCAAGGCCGGCTTCGATCCGATCTACGGCGCGCGGCCGCTCAAACGTGCGATCCAGAGCGAACTCGAAAACGCGCTGGCGAAGGAAATCCTGTCCGGACGCTTCGGTCCCAAGGACACCATCCGGGTGGATGCGCAGGGCGGGGTGTTCAGCTTCGAGAAGGCGGCCATCGCTCAAGCAGCCTGACCGCTTGGCCGACAGGGAAAAGAGGGCGGAATCCGCTCTCTTTTTTTGAGGTAATGTACGGGAGGCTGTCGAAATCGAGCCGGCTCGTTCGTCGACCTGATATGCCACCCTGGCATATCACGCACTCACCTTGAAAGGAGAAGGACCCATGGCGACCCATACCGTCCAGCTTCACCGTGTGCTTCGAACGACGCCCGAGAAAATCTACCGGGCATTCCTCGACGCGGACGCACAGGCCAAATGGCTTCCACCGAACGGATTCACCGCAAAGGTCCACCACCTGGAGGCGAAAGTGGGCGGCACCTACAAGATGTCGTTCACGAACTTCAGCTCCGGGCACAGCCACCATTTTGGCGGCACCTATCTCGAGCTCGTGCCGAACGCACGCATTTGCTATTCGGATCAATTCGACGACCCTAATCTGGCGGGCGAGATGCGGACGACGGTCAGCCTGAAGCCCGTATCCTGCGGGACCGAGCTGAGCATCGTGCAGGAAGGCATCCCTGGCGCCATTCCCGTCGAGTCCTGCTATCTCGGCTGGCAGGAATCGCTTGCCCATCTGGCGGACCTCGTCGAGCCGGATATCCCGGATTAGCCCGGTCGCAGGGTTTCCGCCACGCGCCACACCCCCTAGAATGGCCTGACCTCTTTCCGTCAGGACCGTCTTGCCTGCTCGTCTTTTGAAAGCCTTGCTGCTGCTGGCC
Source organism: Thiobacillus sp. SCN 63-57 (assembly GCF_001725555.1). NCBI lineage: Bacteria > Pseudomonadati > Pseudomonadota > Betaproteobacteria > Nitrosomonadales > Thiobacillaceae > Thiobacillus > Thiobacillus sp. SCN 63-57. The sequence goes on from NZ_MEGP01000011.1 coordinate 99,489, forward strand.
GCGCTGTGCGCGACGCCGGCGCACGCATTGACCGTGGAGGTGGATGCGCCCGACGCGCTGAAGGCGCTGCTGATGCAGCACCTCGAAACGGCCCGGGCGGCACGGTCGGGCGAGAAGCTGGATGCCGACGAAATTGCGCGGCTGCAGCGGCAGAGCGATCAGACGGCGCGCGATCTGCTGGCGACCGAAGGCTATTTCTCGCCCCAGGTGGAGAGCGCGGTGGAACGGGTGGGCGACGACTGGCGGGTGGATTACCGGATCGACCCTGGCACGCGCACCACGGTCCGCAACGTGGCGCTGGTTTTTGACGGCGCCCTGAACACGCGTGCCGACGCGGCCGGCCTGCGGGGGCGTATCGAGCGCAGCTTTTCGCTGAAGCAGGGCATGCCGTTTCGCCAGGCGGACTGGGACGCGGCCAAGCTGGCCGTCCTGCGGCCCTTGCTGGCGAGCCGGTATCCGGCGGCGCAACTGGTGGCGAGCGAGGCGCGCATCGATCCCGCCGCGCAGGCCGCCGACCTGACGCTGACGATCGACAGCGGACCGGCGTTTTTCTACGGCGAACCGGTAATCAGTGGCGCCCGGCGCTATCCCGAATCGATCATCCGCAATCTCAGCCCCGTCAAGCCCGGGAAACCGTTTCGCCAGCAGGACCTGCTCGACTACCAGATGGCGCTGGAAACGAGCGGCTATTACACGCACGCCACGGTCCGCGTCGAACCCGACCCTGCGCTGGCGGCGGCGGTGCCGATCCGGGTCGAGGTGGTGGAGCGGCCGGAAAAGCGCTTCAGCGTGGGCGCCGGGATGAGCACGGATACCGGTGCGCGGGTACAGGTGGGATGGCTGGCGCGCGACATCGCCGATCGCGGGTTGCGCCTCAAGCTCGATGCGCGCATCGAAACCACGCAACAATCCGGCGCGGCGGAACTCGCCTGGCCACGCACCTCCGCCGGCTACGAGAACAGTCTCGGGACACAGATCAAGCACGAGGACATCAAGGGCCAGAAGACCCGCTCTGTGCTGGCGGTGGCCAAGCGCAGCCGCACGCGCGGACAGATCGAGACCACGGTTTCACTGCAGTACCAGACCGAACAGCAGAGCATCGGCGACGTGGTCAATGAGCGCAACCAGGCACTGACCGCCAACTACGCGTGGACCCAGCGTACGGTGGGACGCGCGTTCTATCCCCGCCGGGGCCATGTGCTGACCCTGCAGGGGGGCGGGGCCGCAGCCGCCCTGCTGTCGGATACCAATTTCATTCGCCTCTACGGCCGCCACACCCAGTATTTCCCGGCCGGCGCCAACGGTCGGCTGGTCCTGCGCGGCGAGCTCGGCAGCGTGCTGGCAGATACGCGCGACGGCATTCCCACCGATTTCCTGTTCCGGGCCGGCGGCGACAATTCGGTGCGCGGCTACGCCTACCAGAGCCTGGGGCGCACCCTTGCCGGCGGCGTGGCGTCGGTGCGTTACCTCGCCACCGGCAGTGTCGAGTACAACTATTTCTTCAACCGCGACTGGGGCATGGCGCTGTTCGTCGATGCCGGCGATGCGGCCGATACGCCGCGCCAGCTGTCGCCGGTGTTCGGCTACGGCGTCGGCGCGCGCTACCGCTCCCCGGTGGGGCCGGTGAATCTCGATCTGGCGTATGGCGAAGCCACCCGTCAATTCCGCCTGCATTTTTCGCTCGGGGTGTCGTTTTGAAGCGCGTGCTGAGAGGACTGGCCGCCCTGCTGGCAACGCTGGTTCTGCTGGTTGCCGTGGTGATCGGAATGGCGACGACGGACACGGGATTCCGCTGGCTGGGCGAGGCGGTGGTTTTCCTGGGCGGCGGGCGGCTGACCGTCGAGGGCGTGGACGGACATGTCGGCGTTCCCATCAACATCGCGAAATTCGTTTTCACGTCGGATACGAAGCGCGTCACACTCGAACAGGTCCGGCTGGAATGGCAGCCGCGCGCGCTGCTGCTGCGGCGGCTCCACATCGGCCTGCTGGCGGCGCAAACCGTACGGGTCGAGACCCTGAAGCCGGACCTGACACCTTCGACGCTGCCCGCCAGCCTGCGCCTGCCAGTCGACATGCACGTGGCCGCCTGGGACGTGGCGCATCTCGCTGTCGTCGATGGCGGGAGCACGCTCGACTTCAAGAACCTGCACGGACGCATCGACGACGATGGCGACCGCTATCGATTCACCGGCATGACGGCCACCACGCCCTGGGCGGATGTCGGCGGCCGGTTCGAGCTCGACAAGGACGCGCCGTTCAAGCTGCAGGGACGTTTCGACGCCGCGCGCCGCGACCCCATCCCGATCGGCGCTGCGCTCGACGTGCAGGGGCGGCTGGCAGCCATCGTCTTCCGGTTCGATGCCCAGGCCCGAAGCATGACCATGATGGTCAGCGGCGAAGCCGCGCCCTTCGCGCGCGTGCGTTTGCCCAGGCTGCTGGTGGTCGGGCAGGGCATCGACCCGCGCCTGTTCGCCGCGGGCGCGCCGCGTGCCGACCTGGCGTTTTCCGGCGTGTTCGAAGGCCAGCCGGGCGAGCGCCTGCTGGGCAGCTTCAGCCTCAGCAACCGGCTGGCCGGGCGGCTCGACCAGGACCGCCTGCCGCTCGCCAATCTGACCGGCGCAGTGGTGGGCGACAGCGTGCGGGCCGATTTCAGTGCACTGGCGATCGATCTGGGTGCGGCCGGACAACTGAACGGGAGCGGACAATGGCGCAACGGCCGCCTGAGCGTGAACCTGGACAGTCCACGCCTCAATCTCGCCGGGCTGCATCGCCAGTTGTATGCCACGCGCCTGCGGACGGCCTTGCAGCTGGAGGGTGATGCGACGCGCCAGACGCTTACGGCCGATGTCAGCGAAAGCTGGGGGCAAGGCCGCTTTACGCTGACGCACGCTGACGCGGTACTGCGTCTGGAGTCGGCGAGTTTTACCGGACAGGCGGGGCGCCTGACGGCAGAGGGCGCGCTCCATCTCGACGCCACGCGTGCCTTCAGCGCTGCGTTCGATGCCACGCAAATCAATCCGGCCCGTTTCGGCAAGTTTCCGCGCGGACGGCTCAACGCGCGCGGCCAGGCCAGCGGCGCCTTGTTGCCCATGCCGCGCGTGCAGGCACAGTTCAACCTGCCACCGGGCGACCTCGAAGGCCGTCCGGTGAGCGGACAGGGACGGCTGCGTTATGAAAACCGGCATCTCGTCGACGCTGACATCGATCTGGATCTGGCCGGCAACCGGGCAAAGCTGAAAGGCGCGTACGGCCGGGCGGGCGACCGGCTCGTCTGGGACGTCGATGCGCCGGCGCTGGCGCGCCTGAACCTGGGTCTGGCCGGGCGGCTGACCAGTCGCGGCAGCGCCAGCGGCGATCCTGCCCGCCTGGAGGTCGACGCGCAGCTCGCCGCCCGCAGCCTGCACCTGCCCGGCGACATCGCCGCCGAGTCCGTGGATCTGCGCATGAACATGCAGGCCGCCGACAACGGCACGTTCAACGGGCAGCTCGACGCGAGCGGAGTGCAACTGGCCGGGCAGCATCTGGACACTCTTCGGGCCATCCTGCAGGGGCGCCGCAATGCCCACACGCTGACGCTCGATGCCCGCTTGCCGGCGTGGCGGTTGACCGCGAACCTGGCAGGCGGCCTGGATGCGAATCAGGTGTGGCGCGGACAATTGAACCAGGCCGAGGTGCAGGGCGACTGGCCAACGAAACTGGTGGCCCCGGCCCACCTGCTGCTGTCGAGCGAACGACAGCAGGTGAACGATCTGGCGCTGACCGTGGCAGGCGGCCGGCTGACGGTCGAACGCTTCGATCGCCAGGGCGCGCATCTGGCCAGCCGCGGCACGCTTGCCAATCTGCCGCTGGCCCCCGTGCTCGCGCTGTTGGAGACGGCGCCGCCTTTCACCACCGACCTGCGCGTGAACGGCGACTGGGACCTGCGCGCGGGCGAGTCGCTCGATGGCCGGCTGCAGCTGCGTCGCCAGTCCGGCGATGTGCGGCTGACCGATCCGGCGCTGGCCATGGGGTTGACCGCCCTCACGCTCGATGTCGATGCGGCCGGCAGCCAGGCCCATCTTCGGCTCGCCGCCGACACGCACGAGGCAGGACAGTTGCGTCTGGATGGCCGGGGCATGCTGGCCCGCACGGAGACCGCATTCACCCTGTCGCGCAGCGCGCCGCTGACGTGGAATGCCCAGTTCGACGTGCCGGACCTGCGACTGTTGAAGCCGTTCATTCCGGTCGGCATCCGCGCCGATGCCCGCGTCAATGCGCAGTTGAGCGGCAGCGGCAGCCTGGCGGCACCGCGCATCGACGGCCGGGTTGCCGCCGACGCCATCCGTTTCTCCATGCCGGAGCAGGGCGTGGCGATCACCGACGGCACGCTCAAGCTCCAGTTGACGGACGACCGGGTCCTGGTGCAGGAGGGCGTGCTGAAAGGCACCAGCGGCCGCATCGTGGTGAGCGGCGACGCCCAGCTGAAAAACCCGCAGGCCGGGCTCACGCTCACGTTCGAGAAATTTGCGGCGACCAACCGCAGCGACCGCCGCGTGACCGTATCCGGCACGACCCGGCTCAACCTCGACCAGAAACGCCTGCAACTCACTGGCGAGCTCACCGCCGACCGGGCCCGTCTGGAAATGCCCGAGGCGAGTCGTCCCGAATTGTCGAGCGATGTCGTCGTCATCGGCCGGCCGCCGCGCGAGAAGCCGGTGGCCCAGCGTTTCCCGCTGGCGCTCGATCTGACGCTCAAGCTGGGCGACGACTTTCTGTTCAAGGGCGCCGGGCTCGACGCGCGGCTGGGTGGCCAGCTGCGCGTGTTCACCGTGAATCAGGCCCTGCGCGGCGACGGCACGATCCAGGTGGAGAAAGGGCGCTACGCCGCCTATGCGCAGACGCTGGACATCGAGCGCGGCGTCCTGCGCTTTGCCGGACCCATCGACAACCCCGGGCTCGACGTGCTGGCGGTACGCAAGACGCCAGACGTGAAAGTGGGCGTACAGGTCGGCGGCACGGTGCAGCGTCCACTGGTGACGCTCTATTCCGATCCGGCCATGCCCGACACCGAGAAGCTCGCCTGGCTGGTGCTGGGACACGGCCTGGAAAGCAGCGGCCAGCAGGAGTTCGTCTTGCTGCAGGTGGCGGCAGGCGCTTTGCTGAGCCAGACCGAGTCCGTGAATCTGCAGGCGAAGATGGCGGAAACTCTGGGTATCGACAGCTTCGACGTGCGTGCGGGCAGCAGCGAATCCCTGACCAGCACTGTGGTCAGCGTCGGCAAGCGTTTGTCCTCGCGCGCGACGCTGAGTTACGAGCAGAGCCTCGACGGCCTGAGTCAGGTGGTCAAGGTGCTCTACCAGTTGTCCACGCACGTGCGGCTCGAAGCGCAGGCCGGACAGCCCAGCAGCTTCGATGCGTTCTACACCCGGGAATACGACTGAACAGATCAAATCCCGATGGTAGAATCGGACGCATGTTAGAAGTTCGCATCGCTGCCATGAGTATTCCGTTCCGTTTGCCTGCCCTGCCCGGAGGCTGCCGCTGATGCGTATCCTGCTATCCAACGACGACGGTTACTTCGCCCCCGGCCTCGCAGCGCTGGCGCAGGCGCTCGCACCGCTCGCCGACATTACCGTGGTGGCGCCCGAACGCGACCGCAGCGGCGCGTCCAATTCGCTCACGCTCGACCGTCCATTGATGCTGCGCCAGGCGCCGAGCGGCTTCTACTATGTCAACGGCACGCCGACCGACTGCGTTCATCTGGCCGTCACCGGCATGCTGGACCATATGCCCGACATGGTGATTTCAGGCATCAACCACGGCGCCAACATGGGCGACGACACGATTTATTCCGGCACGGTCGCGGCCGCCACCGATCCCGTCGATCGCGGTCTCGCTCGCCAGCCACAATGCGAAGCACTTCGACACCGCCGCGCGCGTGGTGGCCGACCTGGTGCAGCGCATCCAGACGCGCCCGCCGACCGAACCGATGCTGCTCAACGTCAACGTCCCGGACTGTGCCACTGCCGAATTGAATGGCGTCTCCGTGACACGGCTGGGCAAGCGCCACAAGGCCGAGTCGGTGGTGAAGACGACCAACCCACGCGGACAGACCGTGTACTGGGTGGGCGCTGCCGGCGCGGCGCAGGATGCAGGCGAAGGCACCGATTTCCATGCCGTCGCCAATGACCAGGTTTCGATCACTCCGCTGCAAATGGACCTCACCCGTTTCAGCCAGATGGACAGCGTGAACGCATGGCTGAAACCCTGAATCCCCGTGCCGGCATCGGCATGACCTCGGCGCGTACGCGCGGCCGCATGATCGAGCGCCTGCGCGAGCAGGGCATCAAGGATGAAATGGTGCTGGCGGCGATGGGCAGTGTGCCGCGCCACCTATATGTCGACCAGGCCCTGGAGTCGCGCGCCTACGAAGACACGGCCCTGCCGATCGGTTTCGGGCAGACGATTTCCAATCCCTATATCGTGGCACGCATGGCCGAACTGGCGCGGCACGGCGAGAACGGACATGGCCACGAACTGGGCCGCGTGCTCGAAATCGGACTGGGTTGCGGCTACCAAGCGGCGGTCCTGGGCAAGCTGGCGCGCGAAGTGGTATCGATGGAACGCATCGCGGCACTGGTCGGCAAGACCCGGGTGCGTTTGCGGGAATTGCGGGTCAACAACGTCAAACCCAAGCATGGCGACGGGATGACGGGCGCCCGGGATTTTGCGCCGTTCGATGCCATCGTGATCGCGGCCGCGTTTGCGGAAGTGCCGCACGTCCTGCTGGAGCAACTGGCCGACGGCGGACGTCTGGTGATGCCGCTCGGCAACGCCACGCAGACGCTGTGCGTGATGGAACGCCAGGGCGAGTCGTTCACCGAACGCATGCTCGAAGGCGTGAAGTTCGTTCCCCTGCTGCCGGGAGTGGCGTAATGCGCCAGGCTGTGGGACGCCGTGCCGCCTGGCTGGGTTTGATGCTGCTGGGACTGGCGGGTTGCACGTCGCCCGGGATGGCACCGGTGGATGAGCGGTCGCCGGCGCATCGCACCGTGAAGTCCGAGGGTGCGCGCCCGGCCACGCCGCAGATCGCGCCGTCCACCAATGGCCTGCATACCGTGCAGCGTGGCGACACGCTGTATGCCATCGCCTTTGCCAACGGCCTCGACTATCGCGAGATCGCCATCTGGAACCAGCTCGAATCCGCCGACCGCATTCTGGTCGGCCAGGTGTTGCGGCTCACGCCGCCGACTGACGCTGTCGAGATCAAGCCGCTCGACGACGAACCCGCGCCGAGCGCCCGGCCGCTGACCGATCCGCCCGTGCTGCGCGAACCGCAGGCGCAGTTGCTGACCTACTCCGACGCCAACTGGGCCCAGGTGTCCGGCGCCCGCCCGGCCACGCCGCCCGCGCCCGTTGCGGCCAGCCCGACGCCCGCAGCCCCCGTCCCGGCTACCGCGCCGCCGGCGCCAACGCCCGCGGCCTCCGCCAGCGCGTCGGTCGACACCTGGCTGTGGCCGGTGGACGGTACGCTGATCGGCCGCTTCGGTGCGGCGGGCGGCAAGGGGATCGACATCGCCGGCGCGCGCAATACGCCGGTGAGGGCCGTGGCGGCGGGCAAGGTGGTATACAGTGGCAGCGGCCTGCGCGGCTATGGACGCCTGCTCATCGTCAAGCATGCCGGCGAATTCCTGTCGGCCTATGCGCACAACGAAACCATCCTGGTGAAAGAGGGTGACATGGTGACGGCCGGACAGAAGATCGCCCTGATGGGCGACAGCGATGCCGATCGGGTCAAACTGCATTTTGAAATCCGCCGTTATGGCAAACCACTCGATCCCTTGACCTATTTGCCGGAGCGCTCATGAGCCGCGAACCCAGCGACGAATCCGATGACCTGACCCCCGAGCAATCTGAAGCCGACCTGGAGCAGCAGACCGCCGCGGATACCAACGAGGAGTTGGCATCGGCCATCCTCGACGAGCCGCAGGTCGACGTCACCCAGCTGTATCTCAATGAAATCGGGCTGGCACCGCTGCTGACCGCCGAGGAGGAAGTCGCCCTGGCGCGGCGCACCGTGCAGGGAGATTTCGAGGCACGGCAGACCATGATCGAGCGCAACCTGCGCCTGGTGGTGAACATCGCCAAGCATTATTCCAACCGCGGGCTGACGCTGCTCGACCTGGTGGAAGAAGGCAACCTCGGCCTCATCCATGCGCTGGAGAAATTCGATCCCGAGCGCGGTTTCCGTTTCTCGACCTATGCCACCTGGTGGATACGCCAGAACATCGAGCGCGCGATCATGAACCAGTCGCGTACCATCCGTCTGCCGGTGCACATCATCAAGGAACTCAACATCTACCTGCGGGCGAAGCGGCATCTGGAAACGCATGGCATCACCGATGCCAGCGCAGACGACATCGCCGCGTTGACCGGGCATGCAGTCGAGGACGTCCGTCGCATCATGCAGCTGAACGAGCGGGTCGCCTCGCTCGACGCGCCGCTCGACGTCGATCCCACACTGTCGCTCGGCGAGGCGATCGCCGACGACAACGCGCACCTGCCGGACGAGATGCTGCAGCTCGAGGAAATCGAGCACCACGTCCACGAATGGCTGACCCAACTCAACGACAAGCAGCGCTGGGTGATCGAGCGCCGTTTCGGCCTGAACAACTGCGAGGCCTGCACGCTGGAAGACCTGGCACTCGAACTGCAGGTCACCCGCGAGCGCGTGCGGCAGATCCAGATGGAATCCCTGCGTGTGCTGCGGCAGCTTCTGCGGCGGCGCGGCGTATCCAAGGACGAGCTGTTCTGACCCGGACCCGCGTGCCTTTGCCATGATCGACTGGGCGCAGATCGACACCGTCTTCCTCGACATGGACGGCACGCTGCTCGACCTCCATTTCGACAACCATTTCTGGCTCGAGCACATGCCGCGGCGCTATGCCGAATACCACGGCCTCGCGCCGGAAACGGCACGCGCGCATCTCAACGCGCATTACGCCCGCCATGCCGGCACCCTCAACTGGTATTGCCTGGATTTCTGGAGCAGCGAACTCGCGCTCGACATCGTGCAGCTGAAGGAAGAGGTCGCGCACCTGATCGCGGTTCGCCCGGACGTGCCGGCGTTCCTGCAGGCGGTGCGCGCAGCGGGCCGCAGGATGGTGATGGTGACCAATGCCCATCCCAAGAGCCTCGGCCTGAAAATGCGCGAGACCCGCATCGACACCTATTTTGATGCCTTGCTCTCGTCGCACCAGGTCGGCCTGCCCAAGGAGCATCCTGATTTCTGGCAGGGTTTGCAGGCGGTCGAACCGTTCGACAAGACGCGTACCCTGTTCGTCGACGACAGCCTGCCGGTGCTGGAGAGCGCGCAGGCTTACGGGATTGCACAACTGCTGGCGGTGTGCAATCCGGATTCGCGGCAGCCGCACAAGGATTGCGGGGCGTTTCAGGCGATTACGAGTTTCGAGCAGGTGATGCCGGGGTGAGCGGGATGGGCCTTGCTGCCCGTGTTTGATTGCTGATCGAATAGAGTGCCACACTCAATCCAGTTCGCCCTGAGCTTGTCGGGGGGGCGCCGCACAGTGGCGGGAACTCACCGGCGCCCCTCTTGCAGAGGCTGTCGAAGCCTGTCCTGAGCTTGTCGAAGCCACTTCACCCCGCACCGTTCGCGCTGAGCCTGTCGAAGCGCTGTTCGGAGTAGTGAAGGCTTTCGCAGGACGGCTGACCGTTGGCCGGGGGTAGCCCGGCAGCTAGTTACTTTTCTTGTCTCGCCAAGAAAAGTAACCAAAAGAAGGCGACCCCGACAGTCCCGAATTCCCGAAGATCAAGCGCGTCGGGTGGGCGGCAAAGAACTCGCCCCGCTTTTGTTATGCCTTTTTGATTTTTGTGAGCGGGGCTCAAACACCTTCGCCGCTGATCCACCCGACACACTTGATCTTCGGCGGGGCTGTAAGGGGAGGAAAGTCAAAACCAGTTTGCCAATGCGCAATCATCACGAACCGAGTTGAATGCTTCGCATCGGCGCTGTTGCGTCCACACCCAAGCACTCAATCCGTCCTGTCATTACGGACCTGGTTTGGCTTTTCCCCCTCACAGACCCGCCGGAAATCTAACCTGCCGGGCGGATCAGCGGCGAAGGTGTTTGAGCCCCGCCCACAAAAAACCAATTAAAAACAGCAAGGCGGGGCGAGTTCTTCGCTGCCCGTCCGGCAGGTTCGATTTCCGGGAATTCGGGACTGTCGGGGTCGCCTTTCTTTGGTTCCTTTCTTTGGCGAGACAAAGAAAGGAACTTGCCGCCGGGCAACCCCCGGCCAACAGTCAGCCGTCCTGCGAAAGCCTTCACTACTCCGAACAGCGCTTCGACAGGCTCAGCGCGAACGGTGCGGGGTGAAGTCGGCTTCGACAAGCTCAGGGCGAACGGCGCCAAGCCCGCTCAAACCGGTTCGATCAGCAACGCCGCCCCCACCCTCCGCCCCTCTCCCGCCAGGATGTTGTAGGTACGGCACAGCGCCCCGATGTCCATCACCTCCAGCCCGATGCGTGCCTCCACCAGCGCACGCGTCAGCGAAGGGTGGGGAAAACGCAGCCGGGTGCCGGTGCCCAGCAGCAGGATGTCGAGCTCGCGTTGTGCCACCCATTCGAAATGCGCGGCGGTCAGGGCGTCGAAACCGAGACCGGCCCAGGGGGCGATCTCGATGCCGCGGGCGCTCAGCAACAGGCTGGCGTCATGGCGATGGCCGTTGATGAGGACGTGGTCTTCGCCATAGCCGGTGAACAACAACTGGCCGACATCGGTGTTGAGGTGCAGTTTCATGCTGAAACCTTAGCAGATTCCAGCCGGGCGGTAAGCCGTCGTGCGCCCGTTCATGCGCCGTAGCGCCCGGTTTTGTTTGCCGGGGGAGGGCGCCTCCGGTAAAATCGGGCGTTTCCCAAGGTGTTGTTTTGCCTTGATTTTACGCAGGTTGACCAGGAAGACCGCCGTGACGGCTGACAACAAACCACGCTTACGCACCATCCACAAATCGTCCAAGCTCGACAATGTCTGCTACGACATCCGTGGCCCCGTGCTGGCGCGCGCACGGCAGATGGAGGAAGAGGGGCAGCGCATCATCAAGCTGAACATCGGCAATCCTGCACCGTTCAATTTCGAGTCGCCCGAGGAAATCGTCCAGGACGTGATCCTCAACCTGCCGAACGCGTCGGGCTACAGCGACTCCAAGGGCCTGTTCTCGGCACGCAAGGCGATCATGCACGAGACCCAGCGCAAGGGCATCGCCGGGGTGACGATCGACGATATCTTCGTCGGCAACGGCGTCTCCGAGCTGATCGTGATGTCGATGCAGGCACTGCTGAACAACGGCGACGAAGTACTGGTGCCGGCGCCGGACTATCCGCTGTGGACGGCGGCGGTCAGCCTGGGCGGCGGCAAGCCGCGTCACTACTTGTGCGACGAGGGCGCCGGCTGGCTGCCCGATCTGGACGATATCCGCGCCAAGATCACGTCCAGTACGCGGGCGATTGTCATCATCAACCCGAACAATCCGACCGGCGCGCTGTACCCGACCGAACTGCTGCTGGAAATCCTGGAGATCGCGCGTCAGCACCAGCTGATCGTGTACGCCGACGAAATCTACGACAAGGTGCTGTACGACGGCGTGGTGCATACCTCGATCGCCTCGCTGGCCGATGATGTGCTGGTCGTCACCTTCAACGGCCTGTCGAAGAACTATCGTTCCTGCGGCTATCGTTCGGGCTGGCTGATCGTGTCGGGCGACAAGCGCCATGCCAAGGACTACCTGGAAGGCCTCAGCATGCTGGCGTCGATGCGCCTGTGCTCGAATGTGCCGGGACAGTATGCGATCCAGACGGCGCTCGGCGGTTACCAGAGCATCAACGACCTGGTCGCACCGAGCGGCCGGCTGGCGCGCCAGCGCGACCTGGCGCACGAACTGCTGACCTTGATTCCCGGCGTGACCTGCGTCAAGCCGAAGGCAGCGATGTATCTGTTTCCGCGGCTCGACCCCAAGCTGTATCACATCCACGATGACCAGAAATTCATCCTCAATCTGCTGGAAGAGGAGCGCGTGCTGGTGGTGCAGGGCACCGGCTTCAACTGGCCGCAACCGGACCACATCCGCGTGGTGTTCCTGCCGCACGAGGAAGACCTGACCGAGGCGATTTCGCGCATGAGCCGGTTCCTCGACCGCCAGCGTGCACATCGCTGATTTTCAATTGAACGAGATTACTAGATGAAACCCATCAACGTTGGCCTGCTGGGCCTGGGAACGGTCGGGGGCGGCACGCTGACCGTGCTGCGCCGCAATGCCGAAGAAATCACCCGCCGCGCCGGACGCGAAATCCGCGTGCTGCGCGCGGCGGTGCGTAATATCGACAAGGCCAAGGTGCTGGCCGGCGACCTGCCGCTGACGACCAACCCGTTCGACGTGGTCGACGATCCCGACATCGACATCGTGGTCGAGCTGATCGGCGGCCTGGAACCGGCGCGCGAACTGGTGATGCAGGCCATCGCCAACGGCAAGCACGTGGTCACGGCCAATAAGCATCTGGTCGCCAAGTTCGGCAACGAAATCTTCGCGGCGGCGCAGGCCAAGGGCGTGATGGTCGCGTTCGAGGCGGCGGTGGCGGGGGGCATTCCCATCATCAAGGCGCTGCGCGAAGGCCTCACTGCCAACCGCATCGAGTGGCTGGCCGGCATCATCAACGGCACCAGCAACTTCATCCTGACCGAGATGCGTGACAAGGGCGCCGCTTTCGAGGATGTGCTGAAGGAGGCGCAGCGCCTGGGCTACGCCGAGGCCGACCCGACCTTCGACATCGAGGGCATCGACGCCGCGCACAAGCTCACCATCCTGTCGGCGATTGCCTTCGGCATCCCGATGCAGTTCGACCGCGCCTACACCGAAGGCATCTCGAAGCTGACGCGCGAGGACGTGCAGTACGCCGAGGAGCTCGGCTACCGCATCAAGCTCCTGGGCATCGCGCGTCGCGCCGACAACGGCATCGAACTGCGCGTGCATCCGACGCTGATTCCCGAACGTCGCCTGATCGCCAACGTCGACGGCGCGATGAACGCCGTACTGGTCAAGGGCGATGCCGTCGGCCCGACGCTGTATTACGGCGCCGGTGCCGGCGCCGAGCCGACCGCTTCCGCGGTGGTCGCCGACCTGGTCGACGTCACCCGCCTGCACACCGCCGACCCGCACCACCGCGTGCCGCACCTGGCCTTTCAGCCGGACCAGCTGGCCGACACGCCGATCCTGCCGATGGACGAGGTGCGCACCGCCTACTACCTGCGCCTGCGCGCGTTCGACCGTCCCGGCGTGCTGGCCGACATCACCCGCATCCTGGCCGACAGCCACATCTCGATCGACGCCATGGTGCAGAAGGAGCCGGCCGAGGGCGAGGAGCAGGTCAACATCATCCTGCTGACCCACGTCACGGTGGAGAAGAACGTCAACGCGGCGATCGCGAAGATCGAAGCCCTCGACACCGTGGCAGGCAAGGTGATGCGCATCCGGCTCGAAGAGCTGGCAGCCCGGTAAATGTAAAGGCAAGCAATGAATTACCTCAGTACGCGCGGGCTGGCACCGCAACTCCGCTTCTCCGAAATCCTGCTCGGCGGGCTCGCCAGCGACGGCGGCCTCTACGTGCCCGAGGCCTACCCGCGCTTCAGCGAAGCCGAACTCGCAGCGATGCGCGGCATGAACTACCGCGAACTGGCCTTCGCGGTGCTGTCGCGCCTGGTCGACGACATCCCTGCGGACGACCTGCGCCGCCTGATCGACAAGACCTACACCGCCGACGTCTACCGCTACGTCACCGACCAGGAAGACGCCGCCGACATCACCCCGTTGAAGACGCTGGAACCGGGCCTGCACGTGCTGGCGCTGTCGAACGGCCCGACGCTGGCGTTCAAGGACATGGCGATGCAGCTCTTGGGCAACCTGTTCGAGTACGTGCTCGACAAGACCCATGGCGAACTGAACATCCTCGGGGCCACCTCGGGCGACACCGGTTCCGCCGCCGAATACGCGATGCGCGGCAAGCGCGGCATCAAGGTCTTCATGCTGTCGCCCGAGCACGGCATGACGCGCTTCCAGCAGGCGCAGATGTATGCGCTGCAGGACGCCAATATCCACAACCTCGTCATCCGCGGCGTGTTCGACCAGTGCCAGGACATCGTCAAGGCGGTGTCGAACGACCTCGATTTCAAGGCGAAGCACCACATCGGCGCGGTCAATTCGATCAACTGGGCGCGCGTCGCGGCGCAGAGCGTGTATTACTTCAAGGCCTATTTCGCGGCGACGCACGACAACGACCAGAAGGTGTCGTTCTCGGTGCCGTCGGGCAACTTTGGCAACGTCTGCGCCGGCCACATCGCGCGCCGGATGGGCCTCCCGATCGACAAGCTGATCGTCGCCACCAACGAGAACGACGTGCTCGACGAGTTCTTCAAGACCGGCGTCTACCGGCCGCGCCCCGAGACCAGGCATACCTCCAGCCCGTCGATGGACATCTCCAAGGCATCCAACTTCGAACGCTTCGTGTTCGACCTTGCCGGGCGCGATGCGGCCAAGGTCCGCAGCCTGTGGGCCGCCGTGGAATCGGGCGGCAGCTTTGATCTGAATGCGGACGGCCTGTTCGGCCGCGTGGCCGACTTCGGCATGGTCTCCGGTTCGAGCAGCCACGCCAACCGCATCGACACCATCCGCACGGTGTACGAGGTATACGGCACGATGATCGACCCGCACACCGCCGACGGCCTGAAAGTGGGCCTGGAGCACCGCCAGCCGGGCGTGCCGCTGATCTGCATGGAAACCGCGCAGCCGGCCAAGTTCGAGGATGCGATCCGCGAAGCGCTCGGCGTCGAACCGGTGCGCCCGGCCGAACTCGCCAACCTCGAAGCGCAGCCGCAGAAAAAGCACGTCATGGACGCCGACGTCCATGCGGTCAAGCAGTTCATCGTCGACCACGCGGGCTGACCGGCGCGCCGGGTGGCGATGAAAAAACCGGATCGTCCGCGCCAGCCCACGAGTCTTGCCGGGTTGGTCGAAGAGGTGGAGGCGTGTACGGTCTGCGCCGCGAATCTGTCGCATGCCCCGCGTCCCGTCCTGCGTGTCTCGTCCACCGCGCGCCTGCTGATCGTCGGCCAGGCGCCGGGCCGGCGGGTGCACGAAACCGGTATTCCCTGGAACGACCCATCGGGCGACCGGCTGCGCGAATGGCTCGGTATGACGCGCGACCAGTTCTACGACGTCTCCCGCATCGCCATCGTCCCCACCGGCCTGTGTTATCCCGGCACGGTCAAGGGCAGTGACCTGGCGCCGCGTCCGGAATGCGCGCCGCTGTGGCATCCGCCGTTGCGCGCGGCCATGCCCGGCATCCGCCTCACCCTGCTGATCGGCGCCTACGCCCAGGCGTATTACCTGGGAACGCGCCGCGGGCGAACGCTGGCCGATACGGTGCACGCCTGGCGCGATTTTCTTCCCGACTATTTTCCGCTGCCGCATCCCAGCCCGCGCAATCGTCTATGGTTCAAGCGTCATCCCTGGTTCGAGCAGGACGTGCTGCCGGTCCTGCGCGAACGGGTTGGAGCGCTGCGTGCGACAGGCGATAATGGCGGCGCACATCATCCAACCTAGCAACCTGCATTCAGGATACGAATCCGTATGAAACTGATCACCTCGCTCACCAGTCCGTATGGCCGCAAAGTCCGCGTGGTCCTGCTGGAAAAGAAAATTCCCTTTCACCTCCAGGTCGAAAACCCGTGGTCGCCGGAGACCCCGGTCCCCGGCTTCAATCCGCTCGGCAAGGTGCCGGTGCTGGTGCTGGAGGACGGCATCAGCGTGTTCGACTCGCGCGTCATCGTCGAATACCTTGACCACGTGAGCCCGGTCGCCCACCTGATCCCCAGTGAACCGAAAGTCCGCATGATGGTGCGCGGCGTCGAGGCGCTGGCCGACGGCGTCACCGATGCGGCCGTGGCGGTGAACCTGGAACGCAAGCGCGCACCCGAGCAGCGCAGCAGCGACTGGATGACCCTGCAGGAGAAGACCTTGTTCCGCGGGCTCGAGGCGCTGTCGGAAGCGCTGGGCGAGAAACCCTGGTTCCTCGGCAACAGCAACAGCATGACGCTGGCCGATGTCGCCTGCGGCTGCACGCTGGGCTACCTGGACCTGCGCTTCCCCGAAATCGACTGGCGCACTGCGCATCCCAACCTGGCCAGGCTCGCCGAAAAACTGGCGAGCCGCGCATCGTTCATGGAAACGGTGCCGGTCGTCTAACGGAGGAACATCATGGCCCACGCGGTAGCAACCCTGGCAGGCGGTTGTTTCTGGTGTATCGAAACGGTGTTCAACCGGCTGCGCGGCGTCGACGCCGCCGTCTCCGGCTACATGGGCGGCCACACCGAGAATCCCACCTACAAGGACATCTGCAACGGCGACACCGGCCACGCCGAAGTCGTGCAGGTCACCTTCGACCCGGAAGTGATTTCGTTCCGCGACCTGCTCGACGTCTTTTTCACCCTCCACGACCCCACCCAGCGCAACCGCCAGGGCAACGACGTCGGCACGCAATACCGCTCGGCCATCTTCTGGCACACGCCCGAGCAGAAGGCCGAGGCCGAAGCCGCAATCGCCGAGTTGACGGCATCCAGGCACTTCGGTGCCTCAATCGTCACGGAAGTCACCGAGGCGACGACCTTCTACCCGGCCGAGGACTACCACCAGCGCTACTTCGAGCAGAACCCGTATCAGCCGTATTGCCAGTTCGTGGTGGCGCCGAAGGTGGCGAAGGCGGAGGGGAAGTTCGGGGGGCGGCTCAAATAAGCGATTGGTTTGCCGTTCGTCCTGAGCTTTGTCGAAGGACGCATTCGGTTTAACGTGAAAGCATAAACAGCCCTAGGTGACATCCCTTTGCAGGATGATCAAGGAATTCCAGAGCGAATTTTCGGTTCCATGGCTTGCACTGATGATGGCCTGACCTGCAAATTCATCATGAGATCGGGAGGATTGGATGAACGAAGTCACCCTGAACGGCAGCTGCCTGTGCGGCGCCGTTCGCTATGAAGTGGTTGGCGATCTTCAGCGCTTCTACCATTGCCACTGCTCGCGCTGCCGGAAGTCTTCCGGAACCGGGCATGCGACGAACCTCATGCTGGCGAATGCAAGAATCCTCTTCTCGCACGGCGAGGCGCTGCTGAAGCGCTACAAGGTTCCGGACGCCGAGCGATTCACGCGGCAATTCTGCAGCGAATGCGGCAGCTCCGTCGCCCGCTTTGTGCCTGAAATCAACGCCGTCGTCGTGCCAGCCGGCTCGCTCGACTGCCCGGTGCCCATCCAGCCGCAGGCACGCGTCTTCTGGGATTCGCGCGCGGAGTGGTCGTGCGGCGATCAGGAGCTGCCACGGTTTACGGAATATCCACCGGCGTAGGGGTGTCTGACCCTATTTGTTGTTTTGTTCAGGGCAGTAGACGCGGTCTAACCTCCAAGAGAGTGGCGATCCCATTCACTACATAGCTTACGAAATGATCGACTGTGATCAAATGTCAGTTGTAGATCTATGCGTGCAGTGAAAGCAGGTTGATCGGTAGTTTCGCCATAAGCTCTATCGACCATATGTGACGTGATCCAGCCTTTTGCATTCCGTCGTGATTCTGGCTCAATCGTGTCGAGTGGATCAAAAACAAAACCGCGATGGCCATTTAACGATGCGGCTGCAGCGATGAACCACGCTTCATATTCGCGGTTTGCCAGCACTACAGAAATCCGGCGATGCGGTACACAAGCCTGGGCACGGTGCAAAATTTCGGCACTACGTGTTGCCGGACAGTCGTCGTCTGCATCCAGCAGCACCAGGATCCAGCCATCGTTGCCACACTTCGAGGCAGCCAGCAGCAGATGACGTTGAAACTCGTCATCTCGATTTAGGAAGCGGTCACGACGGACGCGAATTGGCGTGGACACATCCTGATAATGCTCCGGCGTGCGCCATTCGGCCAAACGCCGCAACAGGATCGGTAGGGCGATCACCTCGCCATCCCCTTCCACGATGCTGGCGATCTTCACGGCTCGAGATCGCCAAAAAGATCAGCTTGGCGCTGTTCCTGAGCGGCCAAATACTCTCTGTCAGGCGTGAGTTGATTAAGCCGCAGCAATTCTCCGGCGGAAAAGAGTTGTTGGCGTATGGCGTCACGCGATGCCTCATCGAGGGGGGCGATACGTGTTTCACCGCCCTCTGAAACGACTGAGAGCAAGGCGTCAGTCGGGATTCCGCGATCATCGAGCAGATCAGGGCTATGACTGGTCACGATGATCTGCGTTTGTCGCGATGCGCGCATCAACGCCTCACGCAAGGCCGCGCTGGCGGCAGGGTGCAGCGCTGTTTCGGGCTCCTCGAGGCCGACTAGGCTAGGGGAATAATCTCGATTACCCTGAAACAGAGCGACGAGGATACCGAGCGCGCGCAAAGTACCGTCCGACATGTTTTGCGCAAGGAATCGCCAAGGGTGTTTTGAACCAGCCATGTCCTGACGAAACTCCAAGGTTTCCATAGGGCCGATCTGCTTGCGCTCAACACCATGCACCATCGGAACTACCGTTTGCAGATAGTCTTCGACTATATCCATTTGGCTGCGACCGACACGTTCTAGATGTCCGATCACACTGGCGATATTCTCGCCAGCTGGCTTGAGCAGACGGCCCTCCTGAGGCTTTTGCAGGTCGCGCATCAGTTTCGGGTTGAGGTTATAAAAGCTCATGGACGCTAGTGCATCGAATACTGGACGGAACGCAGCCAAGCCCGAGGCGGCGACGAGAGCCAAGCGATCAGAGGTGACCGCTGGGAAAGTCGGCTCGCTGCTGGCACGTAGCTTTCCACGATCGATCTGGTAGTACGGGCCCTTGCCAACCCCCTGAACAACGCATTCCTCGGTCTGGACTTCGTAGCCCCGGTCCCTCAGTGCCCCAACATTGAAGGCGAAATGGCCGCGCTGTCCGCTGTTCAGCTTAAACTCTAGACGAATACCGAAATTGGTGGGATGGCCGCTTGAGCGCCGACGCACCTCGCTCAGACCGCCGCGTTCGTTCAGTGCATTGTCGAGGGAGCCGTTTAGGGCATCGCGTACCAAATGTAGGGCATCTAGAAAATTGCTCTTACCAGAACCATTGACGCCCACAAGATAAGTGAGGGGCCCAAGTCGGACATCGCAATTCCCAATGCTTTTGTAATTTCGCAATACGACGCGATTGAGAAATACGGAATCGCCCATGTGATGACTCCCTCGGTTGTCAGAGACTTATCTCAAAATTGATTTGGCCTGCGTTATTTTTCTGCTTTTACCCACGAATCCTTCAACGTCACCGTCCGGTTGAACACCGGCGCGCCCACTTTCGAATCGACGCGGTCGGCGACGAAGTAACCATGCCGCTCGAACTGGAAGCGGTCTTCCGGCGCGGCCTCTTTCAGTGCCGGCTCCAGTTGGGCGCGAATGACGCGTACCGAATCGGAGTTCAGGTCGTTCAGGAAATCACCGCTTTCGCCGCCCGGCTGCGCGGTCGTGAACAAGCGGTCATACAGGCGCACTTCGGCTTCGTACGCATGCGCAGCTGAGACCCAGTGGATGTTGCCCTTGACCTTGACCGAGTCGGCGCCGGGGGTGCCGGACTTGGTGTCGGGCAGGTAGTCGCAGTGCACGGCGGTGATGGTGCCGTCAGCATCCTTGTCGCAGCCGGTGCATTTCACGACGTAGCCGTAGCGCAGGCGCACCGAATTACCCGGGAATAAGCGGAAATAGCCCTTGGGCGGCGTTTCCATGAAGTCCTCGCGCTCGATCCACAACTCTTTTGACAGCGGCACGGCACGTTTGCCGAGGTCCGGCTGCTGCGGATGGTTGGGGGCGAAGCACTCCTCTGACTGACCTTCGGGGTAGTTGTCGATGACGAGTTTGACCGGGTCGAGCACGGCGATGCGGCGCAGCGCGGAGTCATTCAATACGTCACGCTGACTGGCTTCGAACACGCTGTAGTCGATCCAGCCGTCGGACTTCGATACGCCGATCTGGTCGGTGAAGCGGCGGAAGCCCTCGGCCGTATAGCCGCGGCGGCGCGCACCGACGAGCGTGGGCAAGCGCGGATCGTCCCAGCCGGAGACGTATTTTTCCTCGACCAGCTGGATCAGCTTGCGCTTGGAGAGCACGACGTAGGTGAGGTTCAGCCGGGCGAATTCGATCTGCTGCGGCAGTGGGCGGGTGAAGAAGCCGCCGTCGGCGAGCTTGTCCAAGAGCCAGTCGTAGAACGGGCGCTGATCCTCGAATTCGAGCGTGCAGATCGAGTGCGTGATGTGCTCGATCGCGTCTTCGATCGGGTGGGCGTAGGTGTACATCGGATAGATGCACCAGGTGTCACCGGTGTTGTGGTGATGCGCGCGTTTAATCCGATAGATCGCCGGGTCGCGCAGGTTGATGTTGGGCGAGGCCATGTCGATCTTGGCCCTGAGAACATGCGCGCCGTCGGGGAATTCGCCGGCCTTCATGCGGCGGAACAGGTCGAGGTTCTCTTCTGCACTGCGGCTGCGGTAGGGGCTGTCCTTCCCTTTTTCAGTCAGCGTGCCGCGGTAGGCGCGCATCTCGTCGGCGGACAGCGAATCGACGTAGGCGTGGCCGGCCGTGATCAGGTATTCGGCGCAGGCATACATGGTGTCGAAATAGTTCGACGCGAAGTAGAGGTGGCTGCCCCAGTCGAAGCCCAGCCACTTCACCGACTCGACGATGGAATCGACGTATTCCTGGCTTTCCTTTTCCGGGTTGGTGTCGTCGAAACGCAGGTGGCAGACGCCGCCGTAGTCGCGCGCCAGGCCGAAGTTGAGACAGATCGACTTGGCGTGGCCGAGGTGCAGGTAACCGTTGGGTTCGGGTGGAAAGCGCGTCTCGACGCGGCCGCCCCATTTCCCGGCGGCATTCTGCTCGTCGATGATGTTGCGGATGAAGTTGGCGGCGGGTGCGGGGGCTTCGTGCGACATGATGTGATGGGAATCTGGAATGCGTGGATTGTAGCGGTTTCGGGGCGCCTCTATGAATCGTAGCGAGTGGGCCCTTCGACAGGCTCAGGGCGAACGGGCCAAGGAACAGGAATCACGCTTGGCAACGTTCATGCTGAGTCCGTCGAAGCCTGTCAGCGAAGTTGAAGGACTCAGGGCGAACGGCACATTGTTAATTCCGTTCGTGGTGAGCTTGTCGAACCACCAAAAGAAGGCTCGAAACGGTGGTCTTCAGATGATGATGCCGCCGCCGAGACAGACTTCTCCGTCATAGAGCACGACGGACTGTCCGGGCGTGACCGCCCATTGCGGGCTGTCGAACGCGAGTTCGAGCGTGTCATCGTCGAGCCGGGTGATGCGGCAGGGCGCGTCGATCTGGCGGTAGCGGGTCTTGGCGGTGTAGGGCTTGGCCGGATCGGGGGCGACGCCGCTGATCCAGTTCAGCTGGCCGGCGGCTAGCGTCGAGCGCTTGAGCAGCGGATGGTCGTGGCCCTGCACCACGACCAGGGTGTTGCTTGCCATGTCCTTGGCAGCGACGAACCAGGGCTCGTCGCTGCCGTCCTTCTGCCCGCCGATGCCGAGGCCCTGGCGCTGGCCAAGGGTGTAGTACGTCAGGCCCTGATGCCGCCCGACGATGTGGCCTTCAGGCGTGGTCATGTCGCCGGGGTCGCGCGGCAGGTAGCGTTCGAGGAATTCGCGGAAGTTGCGCTCGCCGATGAAGCAGATGCCGGTGCTGTCCTTCTTGGCGGCGTTGGGCAGGCCGATCTGCGCGGCGATCCGGCGTACCTCGGGCTTGGGCAGGTGCGCCAGCGGAAACAGGGAAGGAGCGAGCTGCGCCTGGTTCAGGCGATAGAGGAAGTAGCTCTGGTCCTTGTTGGCGTCAGCTGCCCGCAAGAGCGTCGCGCGGTCGTCCGCATCCTGGCCCTTGCCGACGTAGTGGCCGGTGGCGATGAACTCGGCACCGCGCGCGATGGCGTCGTCGAGGAAGGCCTTGAACTTGATCTCGGCATTGCACAGCACGTCGGGGTTGGGCGTGCGGCCGGCCTGGTATTCGGCGAGGAAGTAGCTGAACACGCGTTCCTTGTATTCGGCGGCGAAGTTGACCGCCTCGACCTCGATGCCGAGCACGTCGGCCACCGCCAGCACGTCCAGAAAATCCTGCGTCGCGGTGCATTGCTCGGTGTTGTCGTCGTCGTTCCAGTTTTTCATGAAGACGCCGAGCACGTCGTAGCCCTGCTGCTTCAGCAGATGGGCCGCGATGGAGGAATCGACTCCGCCCGACATGCCGACGACGACGCGCGTGCTCATGCGTGGCTCACGAAGTCGAGCGGGAAGCGCCGTCCGGCCAGATAATCCCGTACGCAGCGCATGACCAGCGGGCTGCGGTGCGGCGTGGGGTGGGCGGCGAGTTCGTCCGGCGTCAGCCAGAGGGCGCGCACGATGCCGTGGTCGAGCGGGCGTTCGGCGTCGAAGCCGGTGACGCCGCAGACATAGGCAAAGCGCAGATAAGTGATGTCGCGCCGCGGGTAATGCGTGGTGTAGCAGCCGAGCAGGGCGGTCGGCTCGACGTGGTGCGCGGTTTCCTCGAGCGCTTCGCGGCGTACGGCGTCGATCAGCGTCTCGCCGCGTTCCCAGTGGCCGGCGGGCTGGTTGAGACGCAGGCCTTCGGCCGTGTGCTCCTCGACCATGAGGAATGCGCCGTCGCGCTCGACGATGGCGGCGGCGACCACGTGCGGCATCCATTGCGTTGTATCCAGGCCTGGCTCAGACATGAATTTCCTTCCATTCTCCGGGTTGCAGCGCGTCCAGGCGCCATTCGCCGACAGCGGCGCGGATCAGCCGCAGCGTCGGGTAGCCGATCTTCGCCGTCATCCGCCGCACCTGGCGGTTCTTGCCTTCGCTGATCGTGAGTTCGATCCAACTGGTGGGGATGGCCTGGCGGAAGCGGATCGGCGGGTTGCGCGGCCACAGGCCGGTAGGTTCGTCGATGAGGCGGGCCCGCGCCGGGCGGGTGACGAAGTCGCCGAGATCGACCCCGCGGCGCAAGGGGTCGAGGTCGGCGTCCGTCGGTGTACCCTCGACCTGCGCCCAATAGGTTTTGGACAGCTTGTGCCGGGGATCGGCAATGCGGCTCTGGAGCGCGCCATCATCGGTTAAAATCAGCAGACCCTCGCTGTCGGCGTCCAGTCGTCCGGCCGCATAGACGCCCGGCAGCGCGAGGTAATCCCGCAAGCCCTGCCAGCGACCTTCCGGGGTGAACTGGCTGAGCACGCCATAGGGCTTGTTGAACACAATAAGACGCGACACTTCGGGTGGGGGCAAAGCCCCATTTTATCGTTTCGAGACATTATGAGCACACATATCCAGATTCCCGCCGCAGGCAAGAAAATTACCGTCAACGCCGACAATAGCTTGAACGTGCCGGACACGCCCATCATCCCCTTCATCGAAGGCGACGGCACCGGCGTCGACATCACCCCGGCGATGCGCCGCGTGGTCGATGCGGCGGTGGCCAAGGCCTATGGCGGCAAGAAGCAGATCGCCTGGATGGAGGTCTACGCCGGCGAGAAGGCGGTCAAGGTCTACGGCGGCGACCAGTGGCTGCCCGACGAGACCGTGAAGGCGGTGAAGGACTACGTGATCTCGATCAAGGGTCCGCTCACCACGCCGACCTCGGGCGGCATCCGCTCGCTCAACGTGGCGCTGCGCCAGATGCTTGATCTGTACGTCTGCCTGCGCCCGGTGCGCTACTTCACCGGCGTGCCCAGCCCGGTCAAGGCGCCGGAGAAGGTCGACATGGTGATCTTCCGCGAGAACACCGAGGACATCTACGCCGGCGTCGAGTGGGAGGCTAATTCCGACGAGGCGAAACGCGTCATCAAATACCTGCAGCGGCAGATGGGCGTGAAGAAGATCCGCTTCCCCGGAAGCTCGGCCATCGGCATCAAGCCGGTGTCGATCGAGGGCTCCGAGCGGCTGATCCGCAAGGCCATCCAGTACGCGATCGACAACAAGCGCCGCTCGGTGACCCTGGTGCACAAGGGCAACATCATGAAGTTCACCGAAGGCGGCTTCAAGAAGTGGGGCTACGAGCTCGCCGCGCGCGAATTCGGCGCCAAGGTGATCGGCGAAGGTCCGTGGATGGAACTGCCGAACGGCATCGTCATTAAGGACGTGATCGCCGACGCCTTCCTGCAGCAGATCCTGCTGCGTCCCGACGAATACGACGTGATCGCCACGCTCAACCTCAACGGCGACTACATTTCCGACGCGCTGGCGGCGGAAGTCGGCGGCATCGGCATCGCGCCGGGCGCCAACCTCTCCGACACCGTGGCGATGTTCGAGGCGACCCACGGCACCGCGCCCAAGTACGCGGGCAAGGACTACGTCAACCCGGGTTCGCTGATCCTGTCGGCCGAGATGATGCTGCGTCACCTGGGATGGACTGAGGCGGCCGACCTGATCGTGGCCAGCATGGAGAAGGCCATCGCGACGAAGACCGTGACCTACGACTTCGCGCGCCTGATGGACGGTGCGACCGAAGTGAAGTGTTCGGCGTTCGCCGAGGCGATGGTCGCGAAGATGTGAGCGTCGTGGCAGCCAATAAAAAACCCCGCCGAAGCGGGGTTTTTTATTTCACGATGACTCCAGCCCGACATTACGACGGACTACGCCCAAGCCAGATACAGCAGGTTTATCAATGACTTAGGCGAGTTCAAC
>NZ_MEGP01000012.1:0-46131 GCF_001725555.1 Thiobacillus sp. SCN 63-57
ATGCCGCCCAGCAAAACAATGGCCAGCGGCCGTTGCAATTCCTTTCCAGTGGGGTCGCCCAGAATCAGGGGAATCACAGCCAGTGCGGCTGTAAATGCCGTCATCAAAATAGGGACCAGGCGGTCCACCGACCCTTTCAAGGCGATTTCTCTGGCATTGAGGTCTGGGTGCATGCGAAGCAGGGACTGATAGCGGGATATCAGTAGCAGGCTATTGCGGGTGGCTACGCCGAACAGGGCCACCATGCCGATCAGCGAGGATACGTTGAGGGTCTCTCCGGCCAGTGCGAGTGCGAATACACCGCCGATCAGGGCCAAAGGCAAATTGAGCATGACCAGCGATACCAACGACCAGCTCCGGAACGCCTGATACATGACGACCGACATCAACAGTATTGCGGCGGCGGACGTCACCAGCAGAGTGCGGGATGCACGTTGCTGACCCTCGTAGTCGCCGCCAAATTCAATACTGTAGCCAGGCGGCAACGTAACCTTGTCGCGAATGCGGTCCTGGGCTTCCCGTACCACCCCGTCAAGATCGCGTCCTTCGGTGTTCCATTGCACCACGGCGCGGCGTGCGGCCCCATCGCGGTTGATCATGTAAGGCTCCTGCACCGATTTCAGCTCGGCCACTTCACGCAATGGAATGACTGCACCGCCAGGTGACATCAGCGGCATTTCGCCCAGAGTCTGGATATCGCTGCGGGCTGCTTCGTTCACACGCATGAAAATATCGAAGGTACGGTCCTGTTCCAGAACTTTGGATACCGCCACCCCATTGAACGCGGCACTCACCTGGGTAACGACCGCACCCGGGGTGAATCCATAGGCGGCTGCGACGGCCCGATTGACCCGGATATCGACACCCGGTACCAAAACCATCGGCTCCATCTGCAAATCCACGACGCCCGTCACGCCCTTCACCGCTTGATAGACTTCCTGTTGCTTCTGCTGCAGCACCTCGAAATCCTGGCCATAGATCTTCACTGCAACCTGGGCACGCACCCCGGACAGGATCTCCGACATACGGTGGGTGATGAACTGGGACACATTGAC
The DNA here is from genome assembly GCF_001725555.1 of Thiobacillus sp. SCN 63-57. Taxonomy (NCBI): domain Bacteria; kingdom Pseudomonadati; phylum Pseudomonadota; class Betaproteobacteria; order Nitrosomonadales; family Thiobacillaceae; genus Thiobacillus; species Thiobacillus sp. SCN 63-57. The sequence continues at coordinate 1,056 of NZ_MEGP01000012.1, forward strand.
CGACATGCCTGGAATCTGCGCCAGCTTGTCACGGATGCGCTGCATCACCTCGGGCACGTTGCGGGTACCCGGCTTGAGCGCAATATCGAACTCGCTGAAATTCACTGGCTGGGCATCCTCGTCCAGACGCGAGCGTCCGGCACGCTGGGCAAGGCTGGCAATCTCCGGCATATCGCCGATCAATTGCTCGATCTTGCGGCCCACACGCAAATTTTCCTCCAGTGACGTACCCGGCATCAGCGTGGTCGCGATCACCAGGTTTCCCTCGTGGAAGGCGGGAATAAAGGATCGGCCAAGGGACGGAATCACCAGGATCGCCGCGACCAGGATCAATGCGGACATCGCGGCCGTCGGCAAGGGCCGATCCAGACAGGGTTTCAATACCTTCTCATAACGGCTGAGCAGCATGTCGGAAATGGGGCTCAAGCCATAGCTCTGATATTGCGGCCGCCGCCCCATGAGGTAGTAACTCAACACCGGCACGAGCGTGATGGCAACCACAAGAGAGCTGGCGATGGCCGCCAAGTAGGAGATCGCCAGCGGTCGGAAGATACGGCCTTCGATGCCCTGGAGGAAAAAGATTGGGATGAAAGCCACGACAATCACGAAGGTGGCGAACACCACCGAATTGCGGATCTCACGCGAACCTTCGTAAACAATCTCCAGTGCAGGCAACGGCTCCGCCGCCTGCTTGTTTTCACGCAAGCGGCGCAGAATATTCTCGACGTCGATGATGGCATCGTCTACGACTTCGCCAATGGCGAACACCAGCCCCCCCAGAGTCAGGGCGTTGATTCCGATGCCAAAGAGCCACAGCACCAGCACACCGGCCATCAGGGAAACGGGAATGGCAATCAGGCTGATCGCAGTGGGACGCCAACGGAACAGGAACAGCAGCAGCACCAACGCCACGATAAGGGAGGCGTCGAGCAATGCGCCTCGCAGATTGGCGATGGCGGTCTCGATGAAACTTGCCTGGCGGAATACATCGGGAATCAACTGAATATCCGCGGGCAGGCTGCGCGCCAGATTGGCCAGTGCCTTCTCGACGTTGTGTGTGGTTTCCAGCGTGTCCGCGCCCCACAGCTTGGAGACGGTTCCGATCACGGCCGGGCCACCGAAGATCTGGCCATCGCCTCGTTTGACCTCGCTCCCAAAGCGCACTTCCCCCACATCCTCGACCCGGATCGGCTGTCCTTCGCGCATGGCAATCAGTGTCTCCGCCACATCACGGAGGCTCTGCACCCGGCCATTGACACGAATGAAATATTCCTCCTCGCTGGTGGGATAGACAAACCCTCCGGGCGCCACCAGATTGGCGCGACGCAGGGCCTGCATCACGTCTTCGCTGGATACGTCGTACTTGCGCATGCGAATGGGATCAAGCATCACCTGGTACTGCTTCACCCCGCCACCCACGGCCACCACGGACGCAACCCCCGGTTGGGCCAGCACCCTGTTGCGAATATCCCAGTCCGCCAGCGTGCGCAACTCATGTTCGCGGTTCTCGCCAGACCAGTCGACCAAGGCGAACTTGAGCAGCCAGCTCACTGCTGACGTGACCGGCATCAATTGGGGCGCTTGGGCCGACTCGGGCAGTTGGCCCTGCACCAGTTGCAAACGTTCCTGAATGATCTGGCGGGCACGGTAAATATCGACACCCCATTTGAATGTGATCGTGATGCGCGACAGGCCAACCGACGAGTTGGATCGGATTTGATCGATATACGGGGCTCCCTGCAGGACGATCTCGATCGGCCGGGTGACCAGCCCTTCAACGTCTTTCGTCGAGTATCCCGGCACTTCGGTCTGGATCTGCACCTGCGGCGGCGCAAATTCCGGGAATACATCTACCGCCATGTGCAGTGCGGCAAAGATCGACGCGCCGGCCATCAGCACATAAAGCAACACCACGGCCAGCCGGTTCTTGAGGGACCACTTGATTGCCCAATCAAACATCTTCGTTCATCCGTCTCAGTGATGGTGGTCGCTGTCTGCTACGCTGGCATGATTGCCGGACATGCGGTACACCCCTTCCAGAATCATCTTGCCGTCGACCACCACCCGGTCGCGCGGGTCGACACCCGCCACCTGGAGCCAACTCTCCGTTTCACTCAATACCGCCACCGGCTTGCGCAGATAGCGTCCGGGTGCAGCTTGCACGTACACGACCGGATCCAGCTTCTGACCCAGAACCGATTGGCGCGGCACCCAAGTTCCCACCTGTCCATCCAGGACAAGCACAAGCTCCACCGTCTGGCCGGTGGCCAGCCCAGGCACGCTGCGCCCCAGATCCAACAGGAAACGGGCACGCTGCGTCCGGGGATCGATACCCGGCACCACCTCGGCTATCGGACGCTGCATCTTCACGCCGCCAGGCAAGGCGACCTCGACCTTGATGCCAGGCCGAAGCAGGGTCTCCTGGCCGGCATAGACATAGCCTTCCACCCACAATGACTGCTTGCTGGATACCATGCGCGCCACCGACTTTCCTATCACCACGAACTGCTTCATGGTGCGGTCGCCTGCATTGACCAGCGATCCGGGCTGCACGAACAGGTCGGTAACGAATCCGTCAGTGGGCGCCTCCAGGATGAGGTGTTCCACCACCGTTCCCTTGTCGATCAACGCGGCGATCTGCGGATCGGTCATCCCCCACCAGCGCAGGTTTTCCTTGGCGTCCTTGAGGTAATTGGGCAGCCGCCCCTCCTCGCGAAGAACCTGAAGCCGCTCCTCGTTTTGCAGGAATTGCAGATACCCCTTCTGGGTCGTGATGAACTCGGGATTGAAAATGGACACCATCGGCTGCCCCTTTCTCACGCTGTCGCCGGGGCGCACGAAGACCTGAACAATCTGGCCGCTGACGACAGTATTGACATCCAGAACTGCCTCGGCATTGGGCACGACCTGGCCGTAAGTCTGCAGCCGCTTGGCAGGGGCATCGGCCCTGACCGCTGCGAGCGTGATAACGTCTCCAATGTCACGCACGCCCGAGGGCAGCCTGACCTCGCTGGCTTCACGGCTGCGTTCAATGATCTGTTCGAATACCCCAGAGTCGCCGTGCGCATGAACCAGGGCGGGCATACTCAGCGCAAGCAAAACAATGGGAAGCGCCAATACCACCTTAATGAACATGCGCGTCCCCCGAAAAACTGACCGTAGCCACCCCCCCATTCAGCAGCCCCAGATGCTCAGGCTCTCTGAAAACCTGTAACCGCACCCACTGCCTCTGATTGACCGGGTTCACAAAGGCATACACACGCTGCACCTTCGCGGCCACCGCTATCCGCCCCTTGGCTGGATCGTTCACGTAGACCGTCGCTGACTGTCCCGGCTTGACCGCCGAAGCCTCACTTACCGGCAAACTCGCTTCCACCACGATTGCGCCAGGCTGAGCGATCGTGGCGATCGTGGTGCCACTGGTCGCGTATTGGCCGCCCTGTGTTCCGGCATTGAGGATCTGGTTATTGACCACATTCAGGCTATACAGGTAGCCTGAGATCGGGGCCTTGATCTTGATCAGCTTGAGCGGCTGGCGCGTTGCTTCCAGACGTTTGATATCCTCCTCCGACATACCGCGCCAGAGCAGATTCATGCGCGCATCGACCATCTTCTCTTCGCTGGTCATGGAAAATGCCCGGACAGCATCCATGTTGGCAAACAAGCCCAGATAGGTAGCCTGCACTGTCTCCAGTTCGGCGCTTTCTATCTCGCCCAGCACCTCGCCCCGGCTCACTCTTTTCCCGACGTACACGTTGCGGAGATTGGCCATGCGAGCGTTGATCTTGATTACCACACTCACCATATGACGGGGATCGATCGATACCTTGGCCGGATAAAGCTTCGCCGGCTCCGCCTCCGTCTCTTCATCGTCATGATGATGGGCTGCGGCAGGCGCGCTAAACATGGACGAATCGGAATGCGCCCATGCCTGCTGTTGCAGACCAGTCAATAGACAAAACAACGCAGTGCAACCAATGATGGCGGGCAGCATGATCAGTATGGGCAGCCGTTCCAGAATGTACCTCCCAACCCGTCAGCAATGACTGTGCCACTATCCTCACCCCCGCATACGCGCCGTAGTGAGCCCTCATTCCCCCAATCGGCGTTTCATGATGTTTCAATACGGAACACCAATGGCTTGACCCGCGTTCTCTGGAACAGTCCCGGCACGCAGGCAAGGAAATGTTCCGGCTTCCCGCCCATACATAAAATGGCCCATGGCATCGCGTGCTCGTCGTTATTGCAACTAAGATAAAGACATTAAATCGAATAGGGATTAGCCATGGTTTTCGCCAACCGCCATCAGGCAGCCGAGCGTCTCGCGACAGCCTTGGCCTCGTACAAAGGCCAGCACCCCCTGATTCTTGCCATCCCGCGCGGCGCCGTACCGATGGGGCAGCAACTCGCGCGGGCCCTCGAAGGCGAGCTCGATGTAGTACTGGTGCGCAAGCTGCGCGCCCCCTTCAATCCTGAATTCGCCATTGGCTCGATCGACGAATCGGGCTGGACGTATGTGGCCGACTACGCGGAGTCGGTCGGCGGCACGCCTGCCTATCTCGCGCAAGAAAGACAAGCCCAGCTCGACGTCATCAGGAAACGACGCGTGCAGTACACGCCGTTGCGCCCACCGATCGACCCCGCCGGACGCATCGTCATCGTGGTCGATGACGGGCTGGCGACGGGTGCAACGATGATTTCCGCGCTGCATGCGCTGCGCGACAAGAAACCGGCACGCCTGATCTGCGCGGTACCGGTGGCACCGGCCGACACGGTGGAGAAGATCCGCCCCTATGCGGACGAGGTGGTGTGCCTGTCGACGCCAATGTCTTTCCAGGCAGTGGGGCAGTTCTATACGGACTTTCCGCAGGTGGACGACGCCGAAGTCGAGGCCATCCTCAAGCAGGCTTGAGCGTCAGCGCGGCTTCACGCGCACACCCTCACGGATCGTTTCGTCCGGATGGGCCACCACCCGGTCGCCGGCCTTGAGTCCTGACAGCACCTGGGTCGCCAGCCCGGCGCGCTGGCCGATTTCGACCGGCGTCAGGCGGGCGCGACTGCCCTCCAGCCGAAACGCCGCCCAGCCCTCGCCGTTGCGGAACAGCGCGCTGCTCGGCAGCTGCAGCACGTCCTTGCCTTGCCACAGCACGAAGCGCGCTTCCACGCGATAGCCGTCGCCGAGCCGCGCCCACGCCTCACGCGGCGAGGTGAAATCGACGATGACGCGCACCCGCTGCTCCTCGACGCCGAGCGCGGAGATCTTGGTGAAGCCGCCCGGTTCGACGACGCGCACCCTGCCCTCGATCGGCGGGTTGCCGCCCCAGCGGTCCAGAACCACCTTCGAGCCGGTTGCGATCTTCACCGCATCGGTGGACAGCACCTCCACCTCGGCTTCCAGGCTTTCGGGATTACCGATCTCGAGCAAGGACTGGCCGGCCGCCACCGGGCCTTCGCTTTCATGCTGCACCCTGAGCACGCGCGCGGCCACCGGTGCCTGCACCTGCAGTGCCTCGGCCGTGCCGCCGCGCTGCAGCTGCGCAGCGCTGGCGGCCGCCGCGCGCGCCGTCTCCAGATCGAAACGCGCCACCCTGACCGCGTACTGCGCAGCCTGTTCCGCGGCGCGGGCGCGGGTTTCTGCGGTGCGGGCCGCATCGAGCGCCTGGGCGGACACGAAATTCGACTGCCGCAGCGACTCGGCACGCACGCGTTCCTGCTGTGCCAGTTGCGCCGCGGCCGCGGCGGCACGCGCATTTTCCTGCGCGGCGCTCACCTGCGCCTGGGCCTGCACGCGGGTGCGCGGATCAAGCGCCACCGGACGCGCCGGCTCGATCACCGCGAGCACCTGGCCGGCCGCCACCGCATCGCCGGCCTTGAGGTCGATGCGCCGCGCGTAGCCGGCCACGGGCGCCGACACCAGGTAGCGCTCGCGCACACGGGTCTTGCCCTCCTCCTCCACCGTCACCGTGAGCGGCGCCCGTTTCACCTCGGCGACGTCGACCGGCACCGCACGCGGCATGAAGCCGATCGCGAGGCCAACCACCACCAGTGCGGCCGTGGCGAGCATTCCGATTTTTGCGCGTAGACGCATGTTCCGTTGTTGTCCTATTCGCGTGTTTTCAACACCGCCACCAGATCCAACCGGCCCAGGCGTCGCCATAGCAGCAGCCCGGACAGCAGCGCCGAGACGATGACGACGCTTGCCCCCATGGCGTAGTTTTCCGGCGTCAGGATCAGCGGCAGCCGGTAGAGCTCGCTCTGGAACGCCACCACCAGGATGCTGACCAGACCGATACCGACCAGGAAACCGACCGGAATCGCCGCCAGTGTCAAGAGCGCCAGTTCTCCCAGCAGAATATAGGCGATCTCGCCGCGGGTGAAGCCCAGCACGCGCAGGCTGGCGAGCTCACGCCCGCGCTCCGACAAGGCGATGCGCGCACTGTTGTAGACCACGCCGAAGCCGATGGCGCCGGCGAGCACGGTGGCCACCAGGTTGTAGAACAGGATGAACTCGCCGATGGTGGCGTAGAAGCTCTGCACCGCCGTCTTGTTGGCGACCATGCCGAGCACGCGCGGACGGTCGTGCAGCCTGGCGTACAGTTCCGCCTCGCTGCCCGGTTCCACCGCCAGATAGGCGCCGGTCACCGTATTGCCCTCGCGCATCAGGGCATTCACCGAGTCCTTCTGCATGTAGGCCGACACGCCCAGATACTGCTGGGTGATGCCGAGCACCGGCACCTGCCGCACCGGCCGGCTGCCTTCCAGCACCTCCACGGTCAGCATGTCGCCCGGCTTCACGTGCAGGATGTCGTTCGCCAGGTAATCGGTGAGTACCACGCCGCCCGGCGGTACCGCCACCGGCTTCAGCCGGCTGTCGAGCGAGCGGTGCAGTTGGCCTTCCGGCTGGATGCCGAACAGCGCGGCGCGATGGCGGTACTGGCCGAAGCGCAGGATCGCCGGCACGTCGCGATAGCCCTCGACGTATTCGACGCCGGGCAGCGCGGCAAGCTCGTGCAGGGCACGGCCGGAAGTCGGATCGATGAAGGCGAGCGCCAGATCCTCGCGCGAGGCCTGGCGGAACTGCACGTCGACCATGAAATCGATCGCCCCCTTCTGGTAGTTGCCCACCATCATCAGCCCGCAGGCGCAGGCGATGCCGAGCACGGTCAGCAGCGACTTCAGCGGGCGCCGCCCGATGTGGCGCAGGATCATCCGCGACGGCGCGGCGAGCCAGCGCTGCAGGCCGAGGCGCTCGACCAGGCTGGTACGGTAACGTGTCGGCATCTCGGGGCGCATGCCCTCGGCCGGCGGCAGCCGCACGGCGCGCATGACCGAAACCAGCGTGCCGCTGACCGCCGCGAAGCTGCTGATTCCCAGTGCGATCAGGATCACCCCGGGGCGAAGCCGGTAATCCAGATAGGGAAAGCGGAAGGTCGTTTCGCTGTAGACGTGCGACAGCCCCTGGCCGAACCAGGTGCCGAGCGCCACCCCGGCCGCCACGCCGAGCAGCGCCATCAGCAGCACCATCTTGACGTAGTGCATGCCGATCACCGCATAGCTGTAGCCGAAGGCCTTGAGGATGGCGATCTGCTCGCGCTGCAGGGCAATCAGCCGGCTCAGCACCACGTTGAGCAGGAAGGCGGCGACGCCGAGGAAGATGGCCGGGAAAATGGTGGCCATGGTCCGCAGCTGCTTCAGTTCCTCGCTCAGGAAACGGTTGGAGAACTGGTCGCGGCGTCCGTAGGCGCCGGTGCCGCCGTAGTCGGCCAGGATCGCGTCGACGCGGTCGATCACGTCCTGCTCGTTGGCATCGCGCGCCAGCGTCAGGCTGACCTGGTTGAAGGCCCCCTTCATGTCGTAGGCGGTGGCGAGCGCGTTGCGCCCCATCCACAGCACGCCGTAGCGCTTGAAGTCGGGAAACATGGAGCCGGGCGCGATCTGGTAGACATACTCGGGCGACACCGCGACGCCGACCACGGTAAGCGTCTTGCGCTTGCCGTGGATGATGGCGGCGAGCGTGTCGCCCGGCTGCAGATGGTGGGCATCGGCGAAGGTGTCGGACAATACCACCTCGTCGCTGCTCCACGGCTGCACACTGCGGCCGCGCTTGAAGTAGAGCCGGTTGAGCTGCGCCTCGCCGACATCCGGCAGGGACAGGATCTGGCCGGTGATGGGGTCGGAGAAGCCCGCCACTTCCAGCTTGACCCCGGCCTTCACCCGCGTTTCGAGTCGCTCGACCCCAGGGATCGCGGCGAGCCGTTCGGCGACCGGTTCGGGGGCACGCTTGAGGCTGGCGAAGACGTCGGCCAGGCGGTATTCGCTGTAGAAACGGTCGCGCGTGGTGACCAGCGAATCGTAGGTGGAGAGCGACATCACCAGGGTAGCGACGCCGCCCATGATCACCGCGGCGATCGCCAGCACCTGGCCGCGCAGGTGCCAGAGGTCGCGGAACAGCTTGCGGTCGAGCGCCTTCATCGCGCCCTCCCGCTGCGCCGTTCCCAGCGCCGGTAGAACATCCGCTTGGCCCAGAACATGACCGCGAGATAGGCGGCGACGATGCCGGCCAGCGCCGCATACAAGGCGGGCGGCGGCGCGACGAAGCCCAACTCGCCGGCGAACGGCAGCCAGGGCAGCAGCGCGGCCACCGCCACCACCGCGAGCGACAGCGCCACCAGCCAGACATTCGGTCGGCTGGCGAACGGACTGCCGCGGGTGCGGATGATGAAGATGACCAGCACCTGGGTGGCGATGGACTCGATGAACCAGCCGGTGTGGAACAGCGCCTCATTCGCCTGGAACACCTTCAGCATCACGAAGAAGGTCAGGAAGTCGAACACCGAACTCACCGGGCCGAGCGCCAGCATGAAATTGCGGATGAAGTGCATGTCCCACACCCGCGGGCGGGCCAGCGTGTCCTCGTCGACGCGGTCGAGCGGGATGGCGATCTCCGACAGGTCGTAGAGGAAGTTGTTGAGCAGGATCTGGATCGGCAACATCGGCAGGAAAGGCAGGAACAGCGTGCCGCCGGCCATGCTGAACATGTTGCCGAAGTTGGAGCTGGTGCCCATCATGATGTACTTGGTGACGTTGCCGAAGGTGCGCCGGCCTTCGCGCACGCCCTCCTGCAGCACGTTCAGGTCGTGTTCCAGCAGTACCAGGTCCGCCGCCTCCTTGGCGACGTCGACCGCGCTGTCGACCGAGATGCCGACGTTCGCCGCATGCAGCGCCGGCGCATCGTTGATGCCGTCGCCGAGAAAGCCCACCACGTGGCCGCGCGCCCGCAAGGCGTTGAGGATGCGCGTCTTCTGCGCGGGCGTGACGCGGCAGAACAGGGTCACCCGCTCCACCTGCGCGTGCAGGGCGGGGTCGCTCATGGCCTGGATGTCGCTGCCGTTGAGCACGCCGGTGATCGGCACGCCCAGCTTGTCGCAGATGTAGCGCGCGACCAGTTCGTTGTCGCCGCTGACGATCTTCACCGCCACGCCGCCGGCCGCCAGCGCGGCGAGCGCCGGCGCCGCGCTGGCTTTCGGCGGGTCGAGAAAGGCCGCGAAACCGCAGAACACCAGTTCGCTCTCGTCGGTGACCACGGCGTGAGCCTGATGCGGCGGGGCCTGGCGCCAGGCGATGCCGAGCACCCGGAAGCCGTCGCGGCTCAGTTCCTCGAAGAGGGCCAGGATGCGTTCGCGCGCGGCGTCGTCGAGGGACGGCTGTGCCTCGGCGTCTTCGTACCGGGTGCACAGCCGCAGCACGTCCTCGGGCGAGCCTTTGACGAACAGGCTGCGCGCCCCGCCCCGCTCGAGCAGCACCGAGACCCGCCGCCGCTCGAAGTCGAACGGCACCTCGTCGACCTTGCGCCAGGCGCCGACGTCGATGTGGGTGTGCGCCAGGATCGCCTCGTCGAGCGGGCTCCTGATACCGGTCTCGAACTGGCTGTTGAGGTAGGCGAGTTCCAGCACGCGCTCGCTGTCGCGGCCGAGGGCGTCGACATGGCGCTCCAGCCGGATATGACCCTCGGTCAGCGTGCCGGTCTTGTCGGTGCACAGCACGTCGATGCCACCCAGCTCCTGCACCGCCGACAGCCGCTTGACGATGACGCGGCGCCGCGCCAGCCGCATCGCGCCCTGCGACAGCGTGACCGACAGCACCATCGGCAGCAGTTCCGGCGTCAGGCCCACCGCCAGCGCCACCGCGAACAGGAAGGACTCGAACAGCGGGCGGTGGAACGCGGCGTTGATCAGCAGCACCGCCAGCACCAGGATCACGGTAAGGCGCAGGATGAGCGCGCCGAAGGCCTGCGTGCCACGCTCGAAGGCGGTGGCCTGCGGGCGTTGCACCAGGGTGTCGGCGATCTGCCCCAGGGCCGTCGCGGAACCGGTGCGGACGATGAGCAGGCGTCCGGCCCCGCTGATGACGGAGGTGCCGAGGAACAGGGCATTCGTCGCGCTGGCCATGTCGGCGTCGGGAAGCGCATCCTGTGCATGCTTTTCCACCGGGTAGGATTCTCCGGTCAGCAGGGCCTGGTTGACGAACAGGTCGCGCGCATCGAGCACGCGCCCGTCCGCCGGCGCCAGGTCGCCTGCCGCGAGCAGGACCACGTCGCCAGGCACCAGTTCGGCGACCGGGATCTCGCGCGTCTGGCCGCCACGGACCACCCTGGCACGCAAGGCCACCGAATGCCGCAGCTTCTCGACGGCACGGCTGGCGCGAAACTCCTGGAAGAAATCCAGGGTCACGCTCATCAGCACGATGACGCTGATGACGATGAAGCTATTCATGTCGCCGAGCATCCCGGCAATCGCGCTGGCGGCCAGCAGCACCAGCACCAGCGGATTCTTGAAGTGGGCCAGAAACTGCTGCACCCATGCCCGTTCGGCATGCGGGCGCAGCTGGTTGGAGCCGAAAATACGGCGCCGCGCTTCGGCTTCCGCCTCGCTCAGGCCCTCAGGCGAACTGCCCAGCTGCGCCTGTAGGTCCGCCAGTGCCGGCTGCCAGAAACTTGCAGGAAGCGGCTCGGGCGAGGACATGTTTCACCAGGCCAGTTCGCACGCCGGCTTCTTGGTGGCGTTTTCGTGGATATCGGCGATGCGGCCGTCGGACAGCCGGATCACGCGGTCGGCCATGTCGGCAATGCCGGCGTTGTGGGTGATCAGCACGGTCAGCGTGCCGAGCTCGCGGTTGACCTTCTCCAGCACCTCGAGCACCACCACGCCGGTGGCCGAATCGAGCGCGCCGGTCGGCTCGTCGCACAGCAGCACCGCCGGGTTCTTGGCGACGGCGCGCGCGATCGCGACGCGCTGCTGCTCGCCGCCGGAGAGCTGCGCCGGAAAATGGTCGAGGCGGTTGCCCAGCCCCACCAGACCGAGCGCATCCTCCGGCCGCATCGGGGACTCGGAAATCTCGGTCACCGCGGCGACGTTCTCGCGCGCGGTGAGGCTGGGAATCAGGTTGTAGAACTGGAACACGAAGCCGACATGCTCGCGGCGGAAGCGCGTGAGCTCCGCCTCGGTCGCGCCGGTCAGCTTGTGGTCGAGGTAATAAACCTCGCCACTGCTCGGCGCGTCGAGCCCGCCGAGGATGTTGAGCAGCGTGGACTTGCCGCTGCCCGACGGGCCGAGCAGCACCACCAGCTCGCCGCGATAGAGCGTGAGGTCGATGCCGCGCAAGGCCTGAACCTCGACCTCGCCCATGCGGTAGACCTTGGCGAGGTTGCGGGCAACGAAGACGGGCGAGGTTTCGGCAATGCTTTCCATGTTCATCCGCGGGTTCCCTCGGATCATGCCATGTCCCCGGCATGGCCGAAAGCCGGGCAAGGCCCGAACCGGCTCGCACAGACGCACGTTATACTGGCCTGAGGTAGTTTGAATACAAAAAGAGAGCGGACATGACCCCTGAAATCGCCCTGGTACTCGCCGTGCTGGCCGTCACCGTTTTCCTCTTCGTAACCGAGGCGCTGCGCGTCGATGTCATTGCGATCCTCATCATGCTGGCTTTGGGCTGGCTGCAACTGGTGACGCCGCAGCAGGCCTTCTCCGGCCTGGCCAGCAACGCCGTCGTATCGATCATCGCGGTCATGATTCTCGGCTATGGGGTCGATCGTTCCGGCCTCATGAACCGCGTGATCAAGCCGATCATGCGCTTTGCGGGCAGAAGCGAACCCCGCCTGATCGGCACCGTTTCCGGGGTCGTCGGCGGCATATCCGCCTTCATGCAAAACGTCGGCGCGGCAGCGCTGTTCCTTCCGGCGATGCTGCGGATCGCCAAGCGGACCCATATCCCGGTTTCACGCCTGCTGATGCCGATGGGCTTCGCGGCAATTCTCGGCGGTACGCTGAGCATGGTCGGCTCGAGCCCGCTGATCATCCTCAACGACCTGATGCAGGCTGGAGGACAGGAAAAATTTGGCCTGTTCAGCGTGACCCCGTTGGGTCTGGTCCTGCTTGGCGCAGGGATTGTCTATTTCATGCTCGCCGGAAAATACGTGCTGCCTGCGAAAACCGGGGAGGACACCAGCGGGAAGCAACAGCGCGAGCTGATCGAATCATGGCAGCTCCCTACCCACCTCCACGAACTACGCGTTCCCGCGGCCAGCCCGCTCATCGGCAAGACCCGCGAGGACGCTCACATGGAGACGGCTTATCAGCTGCACCTGATCGCGCTGGCGGACGGGGATGAAATCCTCTATGCGCCCTGGCGGCATGCCCACTTTGCCGCCGGGCAGGTGCTGGCCTTGATCGGCGAGCGGCACGAGGCGGAGCGTTTCGCCGCTGAATGGGCGCTTGATCTGAGCGAAACCGTGGAGCGGTTCGAGGCGCTGCAGAATCCCACTGCGGCAGGGTATGCGGAACTCATCCTGGCGCCGCGTTCCTCGCTTGCGGGCAAGAGCATCCGCGACATCAGCTTTCGCCGGTCTTACCGGGTCGAGCCCCTGTTGCTGCTGAGCGAGGGGCAGGCCGAGCGCGGCGATTTCTCCGACCGTCCTCTGCGACCCGGCGACGCCATCGTCGTCCACGGCCGCTGGAGCGAACTGAAGACGCTGGCCCATGATCGGGACTTCGTGGTCGCCGCCCCGGTCGAGGCGGAAGACATCGACGAATCCAAGGCCTGGGTCGCCGGCCTGTGCTTTGCCGGCGCCATCGGTCTGGCCTTGAGCGGGACGACCTTGTCGATTGCATTGATGAGCGGCGCGCTGGCCATGATCCTGCTGCGTGTGATCAGCATCGACGACGCCTATCGCTCGGTCGATTGGCGCACGGTTTTCCTGCTTGCCGGACTGATCCCCCTTGGCGTGGCGATGGAGTCGACGGGCGCCGCCAGCTATGTCGCGCATCAGATGATGCGGGTGCTGACCGACGGCCATACGCTCCTCATCCTGCTGGCCATCGCCACCCTGACCACCCTGTTCTCCCTGTTCATGTCCAACGTCGCGGCCACCGTCCTGCTGGTACCGCTGGTCATCGAATTGTCGGAACTCGCCGGGATCGACCCCCGCGGGGCAGCACTGCTGGTGGGGGTGTCGGCGTCGAACTCGTTCATCCTGCCCACGCACCAGGTGAATGCGCTCCTGATGGGCCCGGGCGGATACCGGAATGCGGATTACCTGCGGGCGGGCGGCGGCATGACCCTCCTGTTCCTGGGCATTGCCGTGGGCTACATCTACCTGTTCCACGTGTGACCTGCCACGCCGGCCGGCCCGGGTTTGTGCGGCAAGCCCTAGGCTGCGGGGTGCAGGTGACGGACAAACCAGGCTGCGGCCTGCCTGGCCACGGCTTCCAGCGTGCCGGGTTCCTCGAACAGGTGGGTGGCGCCAGGAACGATCACCATGTCCTTCTCGCAATTCAGCTGATCGTAGGCCAGCTGGTTGAGGTCGATCACGCCGTCGTCATGGCCGCCAACCAATAAAAGCGTGGGCGCGCTCACCCGCAGCAGTGCCTGCTCGCTGGCGAGGTCGGGGCGACCGCCGCGCGAGACCACCGCGCGGACTTCGCCGCCCAGTTCGGCCGCGGCCTCGAGTGCAGCCGCGGCGCCGGTACTGGCGCCAAACAATCCAAGCGGGAGGTTCCGGGTGGCGGCCTGTACGCGGACCCAGCGCACTGCATCCAGCAGACGCTGCGTCAACAGCCCGATGTCGAAGCGCCGGGCGTAATCGCGATCCTCCTCCGGCGTCAGCAGGTCCATCAGCAACGTGCCTACGCCGGCTGCGCGCAGCTCGCCGGCAACGTAGTTGTTGCGGGGAGAATGACGCGACGAGCCGCTGCCATGGGCGAACAGCACCAACCCGATGGCGCCGTCGGGAATCTCCAGCATGCCCTCGACGGTGACGTTGCCGGCAGGGATGTGGACCAGGGTGGACGTGTTCATGCGCGGTCCTCCCGGTGCATGGAAATCGGAATGCGGCGATTGCCGAAGGGGTGGCTGAACGTGCCGAAGCGGCCTGCGATGGCATGACCGCAATGCGGGCAATGGCCGTCGGGCGTGACACTGTAATGCTCGATGCGATACCAGTCGCGCACGATCAGGGCTTCATGGCAGGCTGGGCAGGCGGTGGTACCGCCGGTGGTGTCGTGCACGTTGCCGGTGTAGACGTAATGCAGTCCGGCCTTCAACGCGATGTCGCGCGCACGGCTCAGCGTCGAGGCAGGCGTGGGAGGCACGTCCTGCATTTTCCAGTCGGGGTGGAAGGCCGAGAAATGGAGCGGTACCTCGGGGCCGAGTTCGCGCAGGATCCACTGGCTCATCGCCTCAAGCTCGGCGTCGGAATCGTTGTGGCCGGGAATCAGCAGCGTGGTGATCTCGAACCAGACGTCGGTCTCGCGCTTGAGATACACCAGCGTGTCGAGCACCGGCTGCAGATGCGCACCGGTCAGCTTGACGTAGAAGTCGTCGGTGAAGGCCTTGAGGTCGACGTTGGCCGCGTCCATCTTCGCGTAGAACGCGCGGCGCGGTTCATCGTGGATGTAGCCGGCGGTCACCGCCACCGTCTTGAGGCCGCGCGCATGGCAGGCGTCGGCGACGTCCATCGCATATTCGGCAAAGATCACCGGGTCGTTGTAGGTGAAGGCCACGCTCCTGCAGCCGGCGCGTTCCGCCGCGATGGCGATCTCGTCCGGCGCGGCCTGGTCCATCAGCGTATCGGTCTCGCGCGACTTGGAGATGTCCCAGTTCTGGCAGAACTTGCACGCCAGGTTGCAGCCGGCCGTGCCGAAGGAGAACACCGACGATCCGGGGTAGAAGTGGTTGAGCGGCTTCTTCTCGATGGGGTCGACGCAGAAGCCGGATGAGCGGCCATAGGTCGTGAGCACCATCCGGCCACCTTCCATCTTGCGCACGAAGCACAAGCCGCGCTGGCCCTCGTGCAGCTTGCAGTCGCGGGGACAGAGATCGCACTGGATGCGACCGTCGGGCAGCGTATGCCACCAGCGCGCGGGGGTGTGCGATTCGGGGATGCTCATGCGGCCACCTCTTCAAAAGGACGTAGGGGCATTGGATAGCGCGTCGGTGGCGGCCACATTCGCGGTCGTTCGCACGTGCCGAGGCTCACTGCTCATGCGGCCCCTCCTCTTTCCACTTGCTCACCGTGTAGCGCGACAGCTTCACCTGCTCCGCCCAGAAATCCGCGGGCAGTCCGGCCTTGCGTTTCAGGTGGGCCAGAAACTCAGCCGGCTCCGGCAGTTGTTCCCATACCTGCGGCAGGAAAGTGCTGCGGTAGTGGCCATACTCGAACACCACGCCGTCGATGTGCGGGCGCAACACAGCGAGCGCCGCCGCTTCATCAGCCGCCGTCAGCGGCTCGGTCGACGACAGCAGCGACACCTCGACCCGGATCTCGTCGAACTCGGTCTGGGACAGCGGCATGAAGCGCGGGTCGCGGAACGCCGCCGCCACTGCGTTCTCGCGCACGTCGACACTGAGCGGGCGATGCGCCTCCAGCGTGCCGATGCAGCCGCGCAGCTTGCCCTGCCGGGTCAGGGTGACGAAGGTCGCACCCGGTTCGGCCAGCCAATCGGACTGCGCGGATGCCGCGCCCGGGTGGCCCAGCTTCGAGGCGATTTCCGTGCGCGCCAGCTTCAGCAGGGTCTCGCCCTTCTCCGCATCCGGCCGGTCGCTGTCGGCCGCCGGCTGGAAAGCGAAGGCGGCGTAGCCGACCACCCGCTCGGGGTCACCTGCGGTGTCGCTGGAGTTGCGCACGTCCAGCGCGACCGGGTGCAAGCCGTGCCGTTTAGCGGCCAACAGCAGACCGTTGACCGGCGTCGCGCCGCAGGCCTGCTCGTGGTTGAGATGCGGATTCAGCGCCAGGATGGCCTTGACGGTCTCGCCGTCCACCTGGCGGGCGAGCGCGTCGGGCAGGAAATGCGACAGATCGGAACTGATCACGATCAGCGTCTCGTCGCCGCCCCACACCTGCTCCAGCACCTCGGCCACCTCGGCGGCGCTGGCGTCGCCCACTGCCAGCGGCAGCAACTGGAAGTCGCCCAGCACCTGCTGCAGGAAGGGCAACTGCACTTCCAGCGAATGCTCCATCTGGTGGGCCGCCGCGCTGAGCACCACCTGCGGCAGTCCGGCGAGCGCCTGCATGCCCGCGCAGTCCAGCGGGACGTCGCCAAGCGGCGTGGCAAAACGCTCCGCCTCGGGCAGCGCCAGCCCGCGGACCGGGACACGGTGGGTGGGACCGAGCAGCACCACCCGGCGGATGCGGCCGCGCAGATCGGCCAATGCCGAATAGGCGCTGGCGGCAATGGCACCGGAATAGATATAGCCGGCATGCGGTACGATCAGGGCCTTCGGGGCAGGCCGGGCAGCGCCTGCCCCGGCGTGGGCCAGCAGGTCGGCGACGGTGCGCTTGAGCTCAATCGGGTTGTCCGGGTAGAACAATCCCGCAACGGCAGCGGGGCGGATGGTGGACATACGGCATTCCTCATTAATCAGCCTAGTAAATCTGGGGGATTTGTCCGCTTTCAAGTGATGCCTGGCCGGATCCGCGTTTGCGCCGATAATAATGTGCCCGAGGCGACCGGATCGCCCTCATTCCAATATCGAGGAGATTTATGGCTTCATCCAGAGCGGCCGACGAAGGCACCCTGCTCAAGGCCATCCTGCAGGAATCGGCAACCGAGGTGATGGTGTTCGACGCCGACACCCTGCGGATCGTCCAGGCCAATCCGGCGGCGGCCAAGAATCTGCAATACCAGCCCCGAGCCCTGCAGAAACTGACACCGCTGGATTTTCTGCCTCCCGAGGACAGGCAGGCCTTCCATACCCTGCTCACCCTGCTCAGACACGGGAAAAAGCGCCGCACCGCGCTCAGCGTGCACTGCCGCCGCCGGGATGGGACCCTGTATCCCGTCGAGGTCCGGATGCTGTACTCGGCCGACCACGAAAAACCGGTTTTCATCTGGATCGCCAATGACGTCAGCCAGCGCGAGGCCACACGGCAGGCCCTGGCGCATTCGGTATCGGACATGCACGCGATCGTGGCGCATATCCCGGGCATGGCGTTCCAGATCCAGCGCCGGCACGATGCCCCGCCCACGCTGCGCTACGTGAGCGAACAATCCGCCCAGCTGCTCGGCATCAAGGCGTCCGCCTTGCATGGCAAGCCCGAGCGCTTCTACAAGCTGATCCTGGAGGAGGACCGGCCCGACTATCTGGCCCAGCTGGCGCAAGCCGACGGCGGCCACATGACCTTCAACTGGGAGGGCCGCATCTGGATGAAAGCCTGGAAGGACGTGAAATGGGTCGCGATACGCGTCAGCCAGCGCAAGGACGAGGACAGCACGATCTGGGACGGCATCATGCTGAACATGACGCACAGCAAGCAGGCCGAGGCCGAACTCCTGCGGTCGCGGGCCCAGTTGAGCGCACTGGCCGCACACGTCGAAGCGGTCAAGGAACAGGAGCGCCTGCACCTGGCCCGCGAGGTGCACGACGACCTGGGCGGCAACCTCACCACCATCAAGATCGGGCTATCCTGGCTGATGCGGCACCTCCCGTCCGACCAGCCGCTGCTGATCCAGCGCACGGCCTACCTGGACAACGTGGTCGACCAGACCTTCGAGGCCGCGCACCGGATCGCCTCCAACCTGCGGCCGGCAGCGCTCGATTTCGGCATCGTTCCCGCCATCGCCTGGCAGCTGCAGCGTTTTACCCGCAACACCGATATTCCCCATGAATTCAGTGCGCCCGAGGATGCCATCCCGCTCGGCCCCGATGCGGAGATCGCCGCGTTCCGCATCGTGCAGGAAGCGCTGACCAACGTCGCCAAGCACGCCCGCGCCACGCGGGTGAAACTCAGGCTGGTGCGGGAACCGGACAGCCTGCGGATCACGCTGACCGACAATGGCCGCGGCCTCCAGCCCGCGCCGGGAAACGGGCATGGCTTCGGCATACTCGGCATGATCGAGCGCGCAGCCGCACTGGGCGGCGAACTCACTGTACAGCCCGCCAAACGGAAGGGCACCCAGGTCAGCCTGCGCATTCCCCTGGCCGTCGCTGTGCCCGATCCGGCGGAATGACGGCATAATCGTCCCCATACCAAGCAGAGAACGCTCGTGGCAGCCGCAAAACCCTATCGCATCCTCATCGTCGACGACCACGCCATCGTTCGCGAGGGACTCAAGCTGATCCTGGCCGACGTCGAAGACATCGTAGTGGCCGGCGAGGCCGACTGTTCCAGCCGCGCCCTGCAGATGGCACGGCTGGAACCGTGGGACATGGTACTGATGGACATCTCCATGCCCGACCGCAATGGTCTGGAAACGCTGGAACTCATGAAAAAGGAGCATCCCGGCATCAAGGTGCTGATGCTCTCCATGTACCGGGAGACCCAATATGCGGTGCGGGCGCTGAAATCCGGCGCGGCGGGCTATCTCAACAAGCAGAGCGCGCCCGACCAGCTGGTCGATGCCATCCGCCTGGTCGCCTCGGGCAAGAAATACATCAGCGCCGAAGTCGCCCAGGAACTCGCCAGCCAGGTCAGCGGCGAACGCGCCGGCCTGCCGCACGAGGCCCTGTCCAACCGCGAATACCAGACCCTGTGCATGATCGCCTCGGGGCTGACCGTCTCCGCCATCGCCGACAAGCTCGCCCTGTCGGTCAAGACCATCAGCATGTACCGGGCCCGCCTGCTGCAGAAAATGCAGTTGAAAAACAACGCCGAACTGACGCATTACGCCATCAAGCACGGGCTGCTGGACTGAGTTGCAAGTCACACGCAGCACGTTTCAAGTTTTTCCTTGTAATTTGTAACTTGAAACGTGCAGCTGTCTTCAGAAATACCGGGGTTTTCCCGCCTTAATCCGGACTTCATCCTGCCGGGGCCAGCCCTACCATGCGAGGCATAGTCAATGCCCTTCCCGGGCCTGAGTGCCGACATGGCTGAGCCGAACGACAAAATCAATCTTGCCAATCCGACCGAAGTCGCGCGCGAAACCCTGCGCCGCCTGGCCCTGCGGCGGATCGCGCCGACCCCGGACAATTACCAGACGCTGTACGAGGAAATCGTGGGCGGGCCGAGCGCCCAGTCCGCTATTCCCTCGAATGCAGCCACGGCCGCCAGCGCCCTGTCCGGCCTGGTGATGGACCTCAACCTGCATCATCCCGAACTGGCTGCGCCCGTGGAAACGCTGAACCAGGCCATCCGCAAGAACGACTGGACGCAATGCCGCAAGCAACTGGGCCAGATCACCCTGCAGCTCAAGCAACAGGGCGAAAGCAGCGGAGGCGGCGGGGAAAACCTGGCCTTGCTGCGCGACCTGCTGGCCAAAACCCTGGAATTCGGCGTCGTCACCCAGCTGTCGCACAGTCCGCGCCTGGCCGAGAAAGCCCAGCATCTCGCCGCCGCGGTGCGCGACGCCAACAGCGCATCGGCCTTGCGCAGCGTCACGTCCGGACTGAAATCCCTGTGGGTCGGCATCGAAATGCAGGCCCCGGATCTCCAGCAGCAGCAGGAGATGCTCAAGCGCATCCTGCTGCTGCTGGTCGAAAACATCGGCGAACTGCTGGACGATGACACCTGGCTGCGCGGCCAGCTCGACATGGTCGAGGAAGTCATCGCAGGCCCGCTCCAGATCCAGTCTCTGCAGGAAGCGGAGAAGCGGCTCAAGGAAGTCATCTACAAGCAGAGCATGGTCAAGCACGGCCTGCGCGAGGCCACCGCCACGCTGAAAGCCACCATGACCACCTTCGTCAGCCGCATGCGGGACGCCGTGGCGGCCAACGACGAATACCAGGGCAAGATCGCCACCCACATCGAGCGCATCCGCAATACCGAGGACGTACTGGAACTGAACCGCATTCTCGAGAACCTGCTGGACGAAACGCGCAGCGCGCAGGCCGACACCCGGCGCGCCCACGAGCAACTGATCGGGGAGCGCGATGCCGCCGTGCAGGCGGAGAGCCGCATCAAGCAACTGGAAACCGAACTCGCCCAGATGAGCGCCCTGGTGCGCGAAGATCCGATGACCCGCAGTCTCAACCGGCGCGGGCTGGACGACGAATTTGCGCGCGAGGCATCGCGTGCCGACCGTTACGACACGCCCTTCAGCATCGCCGTGCTCGACGTCGACAATTTCAAGGCGCTGAACGACAAGCGCGGCCACCAGACCGGCGACGAGGCGCTGATCCACCTGGTCAAGGTGGCAAAGGAAGAACTGCGCATCACCGACCATATCGCGCGGATGGGCGGCGAGGAATTCCTGATCATTCTGCCCAACACTCCGCTCGATGAGGCCGCGCGCATCATCACCCGCCTGCAGCGCAGCCTCACCAAGAAATATTTCCTCGACAACAACGAAAAAGTATTGATCACCTTCAGCGCCGGCGTCGCCCAGCGCGTGCCTGGCGAATCGCAGGAAGCCTCCATCGCCCGGGCCGACAGCGCCATGTACCTAGCCAAGCACAGCGGCAAGAACCGCGTCTGTCTGGCTTCGGACGCGCCTGTCAAGGCCGGGGAATGAAGATCATGCAGATTTTTGAAACAGCGGCCTTAACTTTCTCCAACCCCCGACGATTCCTCACACAACGGCGGTTCATGTAGCCCCAACGGGCAGACCAACGTTGACGGCACCAGAGCACCCTTTGGGGCATAGAAGCCGGAACCATCGACCCACTTAAGGAGAAACAAATGGCACAAGTAATCAACACCAACGTAGGCGCTCTCTTCGCTGGCGCTGCACTGAACAAATCGGCGATCGCTTTGCAAACCGCCCAGCAACGCCTGTCCTCCGGCCTGCGCATCAACAGCGCCGCGGATGACGCGACCGGCCTGGGCATCGCCACCACCTACGATTCGAAGATCCGCGGCGCGAACATGCAGATCCGCAATGCCAACGACGGCATTTCCAAGGCCCAGATCTCCGACGGCTACCTGGCCCAGATCACGGAAAACACCCAGCGCCTGCGCGAAATCTATGTGCAGACCGGTGCGGTCTCCAACCAGGAGGCAACCGCCCTCCTCGCTGAAAACGCGCGTATCGACGGCCTGGTTACCGCCAGCACTGCGGTGACGGTGGACGAAAGCGGCGGCACGGCCGGCGGCACGGGCGGCACCTTCACCGCTGCGACGTCCTACTCCAACCTGGCTGCATTCGACACCGAGTTGACCGCCATCGGCACCGCCCGTGCCAAGTTCGGCGCCGACATGTCGTCGCTGGCTTCCGCCGTGGCCACGCTGCAGACCGCTTCGGTGAACTACTCGGCTTCCTACAGCCGCGTCATGGATACCGACTACGCTGCCGAAACCGCGGCCCAGGCCAAGAACAACATCCTGCAACAGGCCGGTACCGCGGTCCTGGCGCAGGCCAACCAGACGCCGCAAACCGTGCTGACCCTGCTGCGTTAAGCGGTTTTTGATAGGAGACACCCCCAACCGGAGCAGTCGGTTGGGGATTTGACATGAAGGATATCGCGATGATTATCCAGAACACCCCCCTCATGAATCAGGCCGCGCTCCCGGCCGCGCGCGCCCATGGCGCCGCCCATACCGAATCCAAGGTCGTCGCCAACACCCCGGCCCATAATGTTCCCCAACAGCCTTCCGCGGCAGAACTGAAAAACGCCGTGGAAATGCTCAACAAAGCCATGCAGCAATCGAACCAGAACCTCGAGTTCAGCGTGGACACCGACACGAAAAAAGTCGTGGTCAAGATGGTGGACACCAGTACGGGTCAACTGATTCGCCAATTTCCGTCCGAAGAAACCCTTGCGATTTCGCGAGGTATCGAACAATTCCAGCAAGGTCTGCTGCTGAAACAAAAGGCTTGAGTCAGGAGGTCCATCATGGCCATTACTTCGTCGACCACGACCGCACTCGATGTTCCCACTCTCGTCTCGCAGCTGATGGCCGTCGAGCGACGTCCGATCGACACGCTCAACACCCAGATCACCAGCTACCAGACCAAGATTTCTTCCTTCGGCACGCTGAGCGGCCTGGTCTCGAGTTTCCAGACCGCAGCCCAGAATCTGGGCACCACCCTGCAGAAACTCGCCGCCACGCCCTCCGATCCCAGCGTCTTTTCCGCCACCGCGGGCAGCACCGCCGTGCCCGGCAACTACACGGTCGAGGTGAGCAAGCTGGCGCAGTCGCAGAGCCTGGTTGCCGCAGGACAGGCCAGCAGCACGGCCGCCATCGGCAACGGCACCGCCACCACGGTCACGTTCGACTTCGGCACCATCGGCGGCGGCACCCTGACCAACGGGGTATACAGCGGCGCGGCCTTCACGTCGAACGGCAACGGCACCGCCAGCATCACCATCGACAGCACCAACAACACCCTGGAAGGCATACGTGACGCGATCAACTCCGCCGCCATGGGCGTGACCGCGACCATCGTCAACGACGGGTCGGGCACGCCCTACCGCCTGGCGCTGACCTCAGGCAGTTCCGGTGCCAGCAACAGCATGAAAATCACCACCAGCGGCGGCGACGGCTCCATCGACAGCCTGCTGGCTTACGATCCGGCCGGCACGCAGAATCTGACCCAGACCATCGCCGCCCAGAATGCCGATCTCACGGTGAACGGGATCGCGATCACCAGCGCTTCCAACACGGTGAGCGAGGCCATCCAGGGTGTCACGCTGACGCTCACGAACACCACCGCCGCGCCAGCCAGCCTGACGGTCGCGCGCGACACCACGGCAATCAACACCGCGGCATCCGGGTTTGTCGACGCCTACAACGCCCTGGCCGGCCAGATCAAATCCCGTTCCGCCTACGCCACCAACGGCTCGGCAGGGGGCGCCCTGGCGGGGGACGGCACCTTGCGCGTCATGCAGGACCAGCTGCGCAGCATTTTCAATACGCCCGCCAGTGGCGGCACCCTGACTTCGCTTGCCGAGGTCGGCATCGCCTTCCAGAAGGACGGTTCGCTGAGCCTGGACAGCAGCAAGCTCAACAGCGCCATCTCGGCCAATTTCAGCGATGTGACCAATTTGTTCTCGTCGTCGACGGGCTTCGCTACCCGGCTGGCCGACTGGGCCCAGTCCACGCTCGATCCCGGCGGCCTGATCGATACGCGCACCCAGAGTCTCAACAAATACGTCCAGGACCGCAACGACGAAATCGACCGGCTGGAGAACCAGATGACGGCCCTGCAGAAGAAATACACGGCCGAATATACCAACCTGAACCTTCTGCTGAGCCGCATGAATTCCACCAGCACGTATCTGACCCAGCAGCTGAGCAGCACCTCGTCCAAATGAGCGCCGTCTGCATCGTTCCGAACGCGCCACGTGACTGCCCCGCCGGCCGTCCGCATCAATAAACCAGGAGGAAGACGTGTACACACAATCCAGAGTTGCCGCCAACGCCTACGCCAACGTCGGTCTCGAAACCGGCGTGGTGGCCGCCAATCCGCACCAGCTCATCATCATGCTGTATGAGGGGGCCGAACTTTCGGTGCGGATGGCAATCCGGCACATGAATGAAGGCGATCTGGTCAAGAAATCGGCCGCCATCACCAAGGCCAGCACCATCATTCTGGAAGGCCTGCGCACTGCACTCGATACCCGCCAGGGGGGCAAACTCGCGATGCAGCTCGACGCCCTGTACGACTACATGGGCAAGCGCCTGATGCTCGCTCATCTCAACAACCAGACCGAGCCCCTGGAAGAAGTGCTGGGGTTGTTGCGTGAACTGCATGACGCCTGGAAACAGATCGGCGTCACCGGCCAATCCCACGCCGTCCCCCTCCAACATCCCATCGCCGCTTGAACCGGAGACTTTCATGACCAGCCACGAAATCCTCACCACCTATGAATCGCTCTCCGAACTGACCGGCAGCATGCTGAATGCCGCCCGCCAGGGCGAATGGGATGATCTGGCCGTGCTGGAGCAACGCTGCCAGGCCTATGTCGGCAGCCTGATGCAAACCGATCGGGTTCGCCTGAACGAAAGCGAACAACGCACCAAGGTCGCGATCATCCGTACCATCCTGCAGAATGATGCCCAGATCCGTGCACTGGCCGAACCGCGCCTGCACGAATTGCAGCAGCGCCTGAGCCTGTCGCGCGCGAGCCAGCGCAGCGTCAAGGCCTACAACGCGCAGCGAACCTGACGCCTCTCCCATGTTCCCGGTTCAGTTCATGGCTCGCATGATGGATGCCCCGCTCTCGCGGGACACCACGCCGCGGCCCGTGTCCGGACTGGTGCCTGTACAGGCGGTTCTGAACGCCACCGAACGCGACCAGACCACCCCGCGTCCCACCTTCGAACACCTGGCTCTGGGGCAGACGCTGACCGGCCTGGTCAAGAGCCTGAGCAAGGGCCTGGCGCTGGTCGAGATCGACGGACAAACCGTTGCGATGCGGCTGCCGCCCGAAACGGCGCCGGGCGATACGCTACGTCTGCGCTTCGCCGGCCACATGCCGCAACCCGTATTTCTGCTCGCCACCCCGCAAGCTGCCGCCAGCGACACCCCGCAGTTGAGCCAGACGGCACGCATGCTGAGCGACTTGATGCAGCACCTGCCGGGACACAATGCCTTGCCCACGGTCACCCCGAACGGTCCTCTGCTCGACCAGCCGAACGCAAACCCGGCGGTGATGGCGCTTGCGCTGCGTACCGCGCTGGTCCGCAGCGGCCTGTTTTATGAATCCCACCTCGCCAACTGGGCGGTTGGCCAGGACAGTCTGGACGGCCTGATGCAGGAGCCGCAGAATCGACTCGTCGCGACGGAAACCGCGCGCGCTGCTGCCAACCCCGCCGGTACGCTCGCCCTGCCCAATACCGCCGAAGCGGCCGGCGACAAGCCGCTCAATCCCATGCACGCCCTGCTGTCGCAGCAATTGCAGGTGCTGGAGTCCCCGCAATTCGTCTGGCGCGGGGAAGTATGGCCGGGCCAGCCACTGGAATGGCATCTGCGCCAGGAAACCGATACCGAGCAGGGGCAGGCGCACGCCGATGCTGCCAACGACGCCGGAACAGGCTGGGAATCGCATCTCAAACTGAGCCTGCCACAACTCGGCAACCTGACCGTGCACATCAAGCTCGATGCTCACCAGGCATTCAGCATCCGGATGGTGCCGGAACAGCCCGAATCCGAGACCCTGCTGCAGCAAAACCGGGGACAGCTGGCGAAGCGGCTGGCCGACGCCGGCTGCGCGCTCCACAGCCTGACGGTGCAACACGATGACGGCACCTGACAAACAGCGGGCCGCGGCGGCGCTCGCCTACCGGACCGGCGATGCGGCGCCGCGTGTGGTCGCTAAGGGTCGGGGCATTCTTGCCGATACTATTATCGAGAGAGCACGCGCGTCAGGCGTATACGTCCACGAATCGCGCGAGTTGCTGGCGCTGCTGATGCAGATCGACCTCGACAGCCACATTCCGCCGCAACTCTATATTGCGGTGGCCGAGTTGCTGGCCTGGCTTTACCACATGGAAGAATCCGATAAACAGGCATTGCCACATAACAACACTTGATCAGAATGGCTTCTTCACCCGAGCAACACGACCCCCATTCCTCCGAACACGAAGGCCAGCTGGCACGCTTTACCCTGCATTCGCGCACAGAGATACTCTTCCTGCTGCGTGCGATCCAGAAACGCAAGCTGCTGGTCAATCTCGATCTGCCGGGCAGCCGGCAGATCATCGTCACCTCGGTGCTCAAGGTGAACGAATCCAGCAACACCCTGATCCTCGACAGTGCCCGTGGCGACGCGCTCAACCACGAATTGCTGTCCGGCAAGGGGGCGGAGTTCGTCACCCAGCTCGACGGGGTGTCGATCACCTTTGCGACCGGCCCGGTGACCTTGTGCGAATACGAGAAGCTGCCGGCGCTGCGCATCGCCCTGCCACGCGCGATCATCCGCCTGCAACGGCGCGAGCATTTCAGGGTGCCGATGCCCATCGCCAACCCGGTCAGGTGCATTGTTCCCGCCCTCTCGACGGAGGATAACGAACCGATCTCCGCGCACATCGTGGATATCGGCTGCGGCGGCGTGGCGCTGGCCGACACCAGCGGACGCCTCGGCAATGCAGCCGGCCGCATCATGCCCGATTGCAAGCTGCTGCTGCCCGAGACGGAAGCGATCGTGACCACCCTCGAGGTCCGCAATTCGGCCCAGATACGCTTGCAGAACGGTGCGTTCCAGACGCGCCTGGGCTGCAAGTTCATCGATCTACCCAACGACATGGCGGCCAAGCTGCAGCGCTTTGTCATGGATATCGAGCGTGCGCGGCGAAACAGCCTTTAGAACGCACGCCCACCCCCTACATGAATGCTTCAAGGAGATCCCGCCATGCAAACGATCCAGCAGGAAATTGACGAACGGACCAATCTGACCAGTTCCAACAAACTGGAACTGCTGTTGTTTCGTCTGGGCGATGACCCCGGTCTCGACCGCAACGAGCTGTTCGGCATCAACGTATTCAAGATTCGCGAAATCATCCCCATGCCGACCATCACGGCCGTCGCCGGATCGCCGCCCCACATGATGGGCGTGGTCGATCTGCGCGGCCAGATCCTGCCGGTCATCGACCTGCCGGCCGTGGCGGGCTGCACCCCGAAAACGGGGCTGAACATCCTGCTGATCACCGAATACGCCCGTAGTACGCAAGCCTTTGCCGTCGAATCGGTCGAGGACATCGTACGGCTCGACTGGCGCCAGGTGCTGTCTGCCGAAGGCAATGGCGCGAGCGGCATGGTCACCAGCATCGCCCGCCTGGACGGCGAGAACAGTGATCGGCTGGCCCAGGTGCTCGACGTGGAAACGATCCTGCGCCAGGTCATGCCGTCGACCGAACTGGAAATCGATCCCGAGAATATCGGCCCGCATGTCGATCTCAAACCGGGCACCGTCATCCTGGCGGCCGACGACTCGCTGATCGCGCGCACCATGATCGAGCAGGGGCTCGAGGCCATGGGCCTGCCCTACATCATGTGCAAGACCGGGAAGGAGGCCTGGGACCAGTTGCAGGCCTTCTCCGCCAAGGCGCAGGAAGAAGGCAAAACCGTCCACGACCGGGTCGCCCTGGTGCTGACCGATCTGGAGATGCCCGAGATGGATGGCTTCACGCTGACCCGCAACATCAAGCAGGACCCGCGCTTCAGCGCCATTCCCGTGGTGATCCACTCGTCACTGACCGGATCGACCAACGAGGCGCACGTCAGGAAGGTCGGCGCAGATGCCTATGTCGCGAAATTCGTCGCCGAGGACCTGGCAAATGCCTTACGCCAGGCACTGAGCACCGTGCATTGAAAAGCAAGTTGCAAGATGCAAGTTGCAAGTTGCAAGTTGCAAGAAATCTTAGGCCCAGGGCTGAAACCTGGGCGCCGCGTGAACCTTGTACCTTGAATCTTGCAACTTGAAGCCCTCGCATCGCGGGGGCGCTCTGTTTTAGATGCCCATGTTCATGATTTCTTGATAGGCGGATACCAGCTTGTTGCGGACCTGCACGGTCTGCTGGAAGGCAATACTGGATTTCTGCAATGAAATCATCGCGTCGGAGAGGCTGACACTGGGATCCCCCATCTCGAAACGGTCGGCCAGCTTCTTCGATTGCAACTGGACCTCGTTGACCTGGTCGAGCGAGGATTTCAGAGCCGACTGGAAATCGACCGCGCCGGTAGCCGGCTTGGCTTGAAGGGCGCCCTCGCCTATCGGATTGGCCCCTCCGGGCGTGGCGCGGGCCGCAGCAGCCTTCAGCTGCGCCACCATCGCCTCGATCCTGCTGGTATCGATCATGCCTACGCTCATTGTGCCCTCCTTGCCTGCTCAGGCGGTTTTCCACGTGCTCACCTTACCAGCCCGGTCACAAGCCATAAGCGCGATAAGCGCCTGAAACCGGCTTCTATTCTCCCGATTGAAAACCGTTGCACTGCCGATAATTCGTTCACATAGCGACATCCTCATGGGATCACACGGCATGAACACGGCAATCGAAAACAAGGCGCACCATGACGCCAGAACGATAGGGGCAGAATGATGGCGGGTGCAGGTGAAATGGTGGTTCCGGCCAACGTCATGGATTTCACACGGACGGCCGGCGGACGAAAAATCATGCTGATGCTGGGCGCAGCTGCGGTCATCGCGATCATGGCAGCCGTCTGGCTATGGGGGCAGCAGCCTTCTTATCGCGTCCTGTTCGCGAACTTCAGCGACCGTGACGGCGGAGCGATCGTCGCCGAGCTCGAGAAAATGAACATCCCCTACAAGTACGCCGAAGGCGGCGGCGCCCTGCTGGTGCCGGCCGACCGCGTCCACGATGCACGCCTGAAACTGGCTGCGCAAGGCTTGCCCAAGGGCGGCAATGTCGGCTTCGAACTGATGGAGAACCAGAAGCTGGGCGCCTCGCAGTTCCTCGAGCAGGTCAATTTCCAGCGCGCCATGGAAGGCGAACTGGCCCGTTCGATCGAATCCCTCTCGGCGGTGCAGGCCGCGCGCGTGCACCTGGCCATGCCCAAGGACTCGGTCTTCGTCTCCGAACAAAAACAGCCCACCGCCTCGGTGCTGCTCAACCTGCACCCCGGCCGCGTGCTGGACGCCCAGCAGGTCAGCGCCATCGTGCACCTGGTCGCCAGCAGCGTTCCCGAACTCTCGCCGAAGAACGTGACCATCGTCGACCAGAACGGCAACCTGCTGTCCGACACCAGCAAGGCAGCCAGCGCCAACGGCATGGACCCGAGCCAGATCAAGTACGTACAGGACTACCAGCAGAACGTCGCCAAACGGATCGAATCCATCATCTCCCCCATCGTCGGCGCGGAAAACGTGCGGGCCGAAGCGACGGCCGACATGGACTTCTCGCGCAGCGAACAAGCAGTCGAGTCCTACAAGCCGAACCAGACGCCCGATGCCATGGCCATCCGCAGCCAGCAGACCAGCGAATCGCAGAATGGCAGCACCAGTCCCGCCGGCGTACCGGGCGCGCTGACCAACCAGCCGCCGGCCCCGGCCACCGCCCCGATCACGGTGCCCGGCCAGAAGGCGCCTGCCGCAGCCGTGCCGGCCGCCCCGGCCACCAACACGCACAAGGACTCCACCGTCAACTATGAAGTCGACAAGACCATCCAGTACGTGCAGAAGGCGGGCGGCGGACTGAAGCGTCTGTCGGTCGCCGTGGTCGTCAACTACCGGAAAACCGTCGACAAGAACGGCAAGGTCGCCATGAAGCCGCTGAGCCCGGCCGAGATCACCCAGATCACCAATCTGGTCAAGGAAGCCATGGGCTACAACCAGGAACGCGGCGACACCCTCAACGTGGTGAACAGTTCCTTTGCAAGCCAGCCGCCGGAAATCATCCCCGAAGTACCGCTGTGGAAGCAGCCCCAGACCATCGACCTGGCCCTGCAGACGGGAAAATACCTGCTGATGGCCGTGGCGCTGCTGCTGCTGTATCTGCGCATGCTCAAGCCGATGCTGAAAAAGATCGCCGAGGCCCCCGCCCTGCCTGCACCCGGCCACGATGCCCATCTGCATCACGGTGGCGGCAGCGGCGACATGATGGCGCTGCCCGGTCAGCGCAATTACCAGGAAAACCTTGCGCGCGCGCAGAAACTGGCCAGCGAAGACCCGCGCGTCGTCGCCAACATCGTCAAAACCTGGGTAGGCAGCCATGAGTGACAACGGCATTACAAAGGGCGCAATCCTGATGCTCGCACTGGGCGAGGAAGGCGCGTCGGAAGTCATGAAATACCTCGGCCCGCGCGAAGTGCAGAAGCTGGGCGAGGCAATGACCAGCATGAAGGCCATTCCGCAGGAAGAGGTCGAGACCGTGCTGCACGACTTCAACAACGTGGCGGACCAGAATTCCTCGCTGGGCCTGGACTCGGACGACTATATCCGCAGCGTACTGAAGAAGGCACTGGGCGACGACAAGGCGAACTCGCTGCTCAACCGCATCCTCGGCGGCGGCGGCGATGCCAGCGGCATCGAAAGCCTGAAGTGGATGGACGCCGAATCGGTGGCCGATCTCATCCACAGCGAACACCCGCAGACCATCGCGACCATCCTCGTTCACCTGGAACGCGACCAGGCCTGCGAAGTGCTGGGCTGCTTCACCGAGCGCCTGCGCAACGACGTGCTGCTGCGCATTGCCACGCTTTCCGGCGTGCAGCCTGCCGCCCTGCGCGAACTGAACGACGTCCTGACCAAGCTGCTGTCCGGCAGCGACGTGTTGAAGAAACAGCCGATGGGCGGCACGCGCGCGGCGGCCGACATCCTCAACTTCATGAGCGGCGACAACGAGCAGTCCGCCATGGAGTACCTGAAGAGCTACGACCCCGACATGGCGCAGAAGATCATGGACGAGATGTTCGTGTTCGAGAACATCATGGACATCGAGGATCGCGGCGTGCAGTTGCTGTTGCGCGAAGTTCAGTCCGACTCGCTCATCATCGCGCTCAAGGGCGCGTCGGAAGAAATGCGCGAGAAAATCTTCAAGAACATGTCGCAACGTGCCGCTGAAATGATGCGGGAAGACCTGGAATCCAAGGGTCCGGTGCGCCTGTCCGAGGTCGAGGCGCAGCAGAAGGAAATCCTAATGATCGTCCGCCGCCTGGCCGACGAAGGCCAGATCTCGCTGGGCGCCAAGGGAGAGGAACAGTATGTCTAGCGTGTTGTCCAGCGTCGATCAGGCCGCCTGCCAGCCCTGGGAGATGACCAGCTTCGATGCCCACCTGCATCCGGCCAAGCAGGCCGGCCACACCGCCGTCGTCCTGCCGACGATCGAACAGATCACCGCCATCCAGGAACAGGCGAGACAGGAAGGCTATCAGGCTGGCCATGCCGAAGGGCTCGCCGCCGGGCGCGAGGAGGCCGCCCGCGAAGCGGCCCGTTTGCACGATCTGGCCAACACCTTCTCGACCGAGGTCGCCCAGGCTGATGAAATCATCTCCCAGCAAATTCTCGACCTGTCGATCGATCTGGCCCGTGCATTGTTGAAATCGGCGCTGGCGATCCGCCCCGAGCTGGTCATTCCCATCGTCAAGGAAGCGGTACGCTACCTGCCGGTTCTGCACCAACCGGCCCTGCTGTTCCTGAATCCGGCCGATGCCTTGCTGGTCAAGGAGCGGATCGGCGACGAACTCGAAAAAATGGGCTGGCAACTTGCCGACGACGGGCAGCTCGAACCTGGCGGCTGCCGCGTGGAAACGGCCAGCAACCAGATCGATGCCTCGCTGCCCACCCGCTGGCAGCGTCTGACCGCAGCGCTCAGCAAGAATTCGGACTGGCTTGCCGCCTGATGGATAGGGACATGCATGCCCACAGCACCCGCTGGAAGGCCTACCTGCAGGACTGCGGGGAACTGCTGGCGATCGCTGAACCCATGCAGATATCCGGCCGCGTCACCCGGGTGGCCGGGCTGGTGATGGAAGCCGTCGGACTGAAACTGCCGGTCGGCAGCGCCTGCACCGTGCCGCTGCCCAATGGTTCGCAACTCGAGGCCGAGGTGGTGGGATTCGCGGGAGATCATGTGTTCCTCATGCCGCAAAGCGACGTCGAGGGCATCGTGCCCGGCGCACGCGTGTTCCCGGTGGAGGTCATTCCCACCCTGCCCCGTGCCGGCCAGGTCAATCATCCGCGCCGGCGGCCCAGCGACCGTACCCGCCATCTGCCGGTCGGCGAGGGGTTGCTGGGACGCGTGCTCGACAGCGGCGGCCGTCCGCTCGACGGTCTCGGCCCCGTCCACGCCTCGGCTACCGCGCCGCTCAACAATCGCGCCGCCAACCCGCTGGCGCGCGCCCCCATCACCGACATCCTCGATGTCGGCGTACGCGCCATCAACAGCATGCTGACCGTCGGCCGTGGCCAGCGCATGGGCCTCTTCGCCGGCTCCGGCGTCGGCAAGAGCGTCCTGCTCGGCATGATGGCGCGCTACACCAGCGCGGACGTGATTGTGGTCGGCCTGATCGGCGAACGCGGCCGCGAGGTCAAGGAATTCATCGAGCAGATTCTCGGCGAGGAAGGCCTGGCGCGCGCCGTGGTCGTGGCCGCGCCGGCCGACACGCCGCCGCTCATGAGATTACAGGGCGCAGCGTACGCCACCTCGATCGCCGAGCATTTCCGTGACCAGGGCAAGAACGTGCTGCTGATCATGGATTCGCTCACCCGCTATGCCATGGCGCAGCGCGAGATCGCTTTGGCGATCGGCGAGCCGCCCGCGACCAAGGGCTATCCGCCATCGGTATTCGCCAAGCTGCCGGCGCTGGTCGAGCGTGCCGGCAACGGCAAGCCGGGCGGCGGCTCGATCACGGCCTTCTATACCGTGCTCACCGAAGGCGACGACCAGCAGGATCCGATCGCCGACGCCGCACGCGCCATTCTCGACGGCCACATCGTGCTGGATCGCTCGCTGGCCGAGAGCGGGCACTACCCGGCCATCAACATCGAGCAGTCGATCAGCCGCGCCATGCACAGCATCACGACGCTGGAACAGCAGCAGCTCGCACGCCGCCTGAAGAAGCTCTATTCGCGCTACGAGCGCAGCCGCGACCTGATCAACGTCGGCGCCTACGCGGCCGGCACCGACCCGCTGCTGGACGAGGCCATCCGGCTGCAAACCGGCATGGAGGCCTTTCTGCAGCAGGCCATCCACGAACGCGCCGACGTCCAGGAAAGCCTGGCCGATCTCGCCGCCCTGTTCCAATAACCCTTCCGACGAATCGAGCACACTGAATGGCGTCTCCTTCCGCTCTCAACACCCTGATCGACCTGGCACACAAGGAAACCGACGAGGCCGCCAAGCAGCTGGGCCTCGCCCTGCGCGTCGGCGACGAAGCGGTGCAAAAGCTCGATCTGCTGCTGCAGTACCGCAACGACTATGCGGAGCGTTGTCAGAGCAACCTGACGAGCGGGATCAGTACGACGCATTTCAACAACTTCCAGATGTTCATGCAGAAGCTCGACCATGCCATCTCGGGCCAGCAGAAGGTCGTCAACGACACCCAACTGCGGATTGCCCAGGCGCGTGCCGCCTGGCAGGCCTGCGAGCAGAAGAAAATGTCCTTCGTCACGCTGGCCGAACGCGCGAACAAGGAACAGTCACGCCGCGAGCTGTGGCGCGACCAGAAGCAGAACGACGAGCATGCCGCCCGGCGCTCGCAACACAAAAGAACCCCTTCCTGAGGCAGGACCGACACCATGAATGCGACCCCCATGAATCCCACGTCCGGCAATGCCGTTCAGCCCGCGCCACAGGCCGGAAAATCGGCAGACGCCAGTACGCCGGACGTTCCATTCAGCCAGGTGCTGTCCAGCGAGATCGCCCAGACCCGCAAAAGCGACGCGCCCCAGGAAAGCAGCCATGCCGACGCGAAGCCGGATCCGGCCGCTTCCCGCCCTGCCGGAGCGGCCGAAGGCAAGACCGATTCCACGCAGACGGCCAAGGCGGACGGGAAAACCGAACGTGACCATGACAAGAAAGGTGAGACGGACGCTGCCGAGGCGGCCACGGTCGCACCGGAAACCCTGCTTGGTCTGCCGATCAGCCCGGACGTATTCAAGCCGACGGTGGTCCCCGTCGGGACAAAGGCCGCCGCCGCGGAAGGCGCCGTTCCGGAAACGGCATCCGACCGCGGTGCGTCGGCCGTCCCTGCCCTGGGCGCACCGGGCATATCCGCCCAGGATGCCCGCAAGGGCCGCGCCATTCCGCTCACGCAGACCGTGCAACAAGCCGCGCAACACGATGCCCGCCAGGCCGGCAGCGAACGCGGCACGCAGAAACTCGACCCGCGTCTTGTCGGCCAGGAAGACACACATGCTGCAGCCGGGGCCGCACGGACGGCCACTCCGACTGATGCAGCCGCCGCGTTCCAGGGACAGCTGGCGGCAGCCCGGCACGCCGACGCCGTGAAGACGGGCGACCTACTGCCGGATATCGTCAGCAATCCTGCACTGCGGACGACTCCGCACGCATCGATCGACACCCAGCTCGCACCAGCCGACGCGTCCTCCCGCCTGGCCCCCTCCGTCGGAACGACGGCCTGGGGCCAGGCGCTGGGCGAAAAACTGGTGTGGATGGCATCGGGCGCCCAGCAAACCGCCTCGCTCACGCTCAACCCGCCCAACCTCGGGCCGCTGCAGATTGTGGTGCACGTCACCAACGACCAGGCCACGGCCAGCTTTTTCTCGGCCCAGCCCGAAGTACGCCAGGCGCTGGAATCCGCCTTCCCGCGGCTGCGCGAAATGATGAACGACGCCGGCATCCAGCTTGGGCAGGCGACGGTCAGCGCGGATACGCCGCAGCAAAACAGTACGCCCGACCGTCAGCCGCAACGCATCGCGCTTCCGTTCTCCGGCGCCGACCATGCCGCATCGGCCGGCCTCCAGGCCGTTCAGACGCCGATCCGTCAATCCGGGCGCGGTCTGGTCGATACCTTCGCCTGACCGGACAGGCGCGACATCACACGATATGCGTCCCTTTTCCCCCTCTTTTTACCGAATCGAAGACGCATGTTCCTTTTCATAATGACAAACATCTGCCCCCCATTGCACATGTAGAGGAAAGCAACAATGGCCGCACCCGCCGTACCTGTCGAATCATCCGAAGCCGAGGAAGCCGTTCCGGTCAGGAAATCGAAGAAAAAGCTGTTCATCATCGCAGGCGCCCTCGTGGTCCTGCTGGGCGGCGGCGGTGCTGGCGCGTGGTTCTTCATGCATGGTGCGCATGACACCAAGGAAAAGGCTGCCGAGCCGGCCAAACCCCCGGTGTATCTGCCGCTCGAAACCTTCACCGTCAATCTCCAGGGAGGCGAACAGTATCTGCAGACCGATATCACGCTGCAGGTGGCCGATCCGGCCCAGGTCGAGGACATCAAGCTGCATATGCCGCGCGTCCGCAGCCGTCTGCTGACGCTGCTCTCCAGCAAGCAGGCCGACGAGCTGGTCACGCCGGACGACAAGAAAAAGCTGGCGCAGGAAATCCTGGCGCAGATGAAGCTGCCGTTCGACCCCAACGGCAAACCGCAACAGGTGGACGACGTCCTGTTCACCACGTTCGTGATCCAGTAAGAAGACCCCATCCATGGCCGACAACTTTCTTTCGCAGGACGAAGTCGACGCGCTGCTGAAAGGCGTGACCGGCGAAGTCGACGAGGCGCCGGTCGAAGAGGAGCATTCGGGCGCGCGTCCCTACAATCTCGCCACGCAGGAACGCATCGTGCGCGGCCGGATGCCGACGCTCGAGATCATCAACGAACGGTTTGCACGCCAGTTGCGGATCGGCCTCTACAATTTCCTGCGGCGCGGCGTGGAGATCTCGGTCGGTCCGGTGCGGGTATCCAAGTACAGCGAGTTCATCCGCAACCTGGTCGTGCCCACCAATCTCAACCTGGTGCAATTCAAGCCGCTGCGCGGCACGGCCCTGATGATCTTCAACCCCGACCTGGTCTTCCTCATGGTCGACAACCTGTTTGGCGGCGACGGGCGTTTCCACACCCGCGTCGAAGGACGCGACTTCACCCAGACCGAACACCGCATCATCCAGCGCATCCTGAACATCGTGTTCGAGGCCTATTCGAAATCCTGGGAGCCGGTCTACCCGATCGAGTTCGAATTCATCCGCTCGGAAATGAACACCCAGTTCGCCAACATCGCCACCCCGAACGAAGTGGTGGTGGCGGTCACTTTCGCCATCGAGCTCGGCCAGATCAGCGGCGAAATGCATATCTGCATGCCCTATTCGATGATCGAACCGATCAAGGATCTGCTCACCAGCAGCCTGCAGGCCGAAAACCTGGAAGTCGACAAGCGCTGGATCCGCCTCATGCGGCAGCAGATCCAGATGGCGGAAGTCGAGATCGTCGCCGACCTGGGCACGGCCGCTATCAGCCTGCGCGACATCGTCGACATGAAAGTGGGCGACATCATCCCGCTCAACATCCCCGAAACGATCGAAGCCAAGGTGGACGGCGTCCCGGTCATGGAATGCGCATACGGAAAGTTCAACGGTCAATACACTCTGCGGGTCGAGAAACTGTTGTCGACCAGCACGAACGACCCGCAAACAGGAGATCAACATGTCTGAAGACATCACCCAAACCATCGCTGAAGACGACTGGGCGGCCGCCATGGCCGAACAGGCCACGCCTGCGGCCGTGCAGTCGAGTCCTGAAATCTTTCCGGAACTGTCGGGCAACGCCGCTGCGGGCGGACTGGCCAAGGATATCGATTTCATCCTGGACATCCCGGTCCTTCTGACGGTGGAACTGGGGCGGACCAAGATCGCGATCAAGAACCTGCTTCAGCTGGCACAGGGGTCGGTGGTCGAACTCGACGGACTGGCCGGCGAGCCGATGGACGTGCTGGTCAACGGTTGCCTGATCGCGCAGGGCGAAGTGGTGGTGGTCAACGACAAGTTCGGCGTGCGTCTCACCGACATCATCACACCGGCCGAGCGGATCCGGAAACTCAACAAATGAAGCGTTTCGCCGCAAGCGTCGTGTCGAGCCTGCCGATCCTGGCGCATGCCGCCGATGCCGTCGCGCCGGCGCCTGCGGTCTCGGCCGCCGGCAGCCTGCTCCAGGTATTCATCGGCCTCGTCGCCGTATTGCTCCTGATTGCCGCCACGGCCTGGGTCGCCAAGCGTTTCGGCGTCACCCGCGGCGGGGCATCCAACGTACTGCACGTCATCAGCAGCGCCTCCGTCGGCGCGCGTGAACGGGTCGTGGTGGTCGAAGTCGGCGAATCGTGGCTCGTGGTCGGCGTGGCACCGGGCAGCGTCAATGCCCTGATGACCCTGCCCCGCGGCGAAATCCAACCCGCGGCCGCCCCGTCCCTCAACACCAGCTTTGCGGCAGGCCTGCAGCATCTGATCGAGAAACGTCGTGGAAAATAAGTTGCATCGCCGCACGATGCATGCACTGCTCATGCTGTTCGCCTTGTTGCTGCCCTCGCTGGCACTGGCGCAGAGCGCAGGACTGCCCGCCTTCACCAGCACCCCCAGCGGCGGCGGCCAGACCTACACGCTGAGTCTGCAGACCCTGCTGCTGCTCACCTCGCTGTCCTTCCTGCCGGCCGCGCTGCTGATGATGACCAGCTTCACCCGCATCATCATCGTGCTGTCGCTGCTGCGCCATGCGCTGGGCACCCAGTCGTCGCCGCCCAACCAGGTGATGATCGGCCTGGCGCTGTTCCTGACCCTGTTCGTGATGGGGCCGACCCTGGACAAGATTTACACCGAAGCCTATCAGCCGCTTTCCGAGAACCGTATCCAGATGGGCGAGGCGCTCGACAAGGGCGCCGTGCCGCTGCGCGCATTCATGATGAAGCAGACGCGCGAAACCGATCTCGCCCTGTTCGTGAAGATGTCGGGCACGGCGGCGCCGAAAACCGCTGCCGACGTGCCGATGCGCGTGCTGATCCCGGCCTACATCACCAGCGAACTCAAGACCGCCTTCCAGATCGGCTTCGCCGTGTTCATTCCCTTCCTCATCATCGACATGGTCGTCGCCAGCATCCTGATGGCGATGGGCATGATGATGGTGTCGCCCGCCATCGTTTCGCTGCCCTTCAAGATCATCCTGTTCGTCCTGGTGGACGGCTGGAATCTGTTGCTGGGCTCGCTGGCGCAGAGCTTCTATTAACCCGATCCCGACGAGACACGCCATGACACCCGAAAGCGTAATGACCCTGGGCCGCACCGCACTGGAAATGACCATCCTGGTGGCGTCCCCTGTCCTGCTGGTCACCCTGGTAGTCGGCCTGATCGTCAGCGTCTTCCAGGCTGCCACGCAGATCAACGACGCCAGCCTCTCGTTCATTCCCAAGGTCATCGCCGTACTCGCGACCTTCGCCATTGCTGGCCCGTGGATGCTGACGGTCATGACCGACTATATGCGACGGGTATTGACTGACCTTCCCAGTCTCATCGGCTGACCTCCCGCAGAAATCCATGATCAGCCTCACCGATGCCCAGCTCAACGCCTGGCTGATCAGCTTCATCTGGCCCCTCACCCGCATCCTGGGCCTGATCATGGTGGCGCCGGTATTCGGCCACAGCTCGGTACCGCGACGCGTCAAGATCGGCCTGGGCGTATTCATCGCGCTGATCATCGCTCCCACCCTGCCGCCCATGCCCGATGTTGGACTCGGCTCCTGGCACGGCCTGTTCATCCTGATCCAGCAGCTGCTCATCGGCATGGCGATCGGCTTCATCATGCGCATCGTGTTCGCCGCGGTCGAGGCGGCAGGCGAAATCGTCGGACTGCAGATGGGCCTGGGGTTTGCGTCTTTCTTCGATCCGCAAAGCGCGGGCCAGACGATCGTGATTTCCCAGTTCTTCAATCTCCTGGCTTCGCTGCTGTTTCTCGCGGTCAATGCGCATCTGCTGCTGCTGGGCATTCTCGTCGAGAGCTTCAAGAGCCTGCCTATCAGTCCGCAGCCGCTCTCGACAGCAGGTTTCTACAGCGTCGCCAACTATGGCTCCGTCGTGTTT
This sequence comes from Thiobacillus sp. SCN 63-57, assembly GCF_001725555.1. NCBI lineage: Bacteria > Pseudomonadati > Pseudomonadota > Betaproteobacteria > Nitrosomonadales > Thiobacillaceae > Thiobacillus > Thiobacillus sp. SCN 63-57. The sequence goes on from NZ_MEGP01000012.1 coordinate 39,922, forward strand.
TCCGTCGGCCTGCAACTGGCGCTGCCGCTGATCGCCATCCTGTTGATGACCAACCTGGCGCTCGGCATCCTCACGCGCTCGGCGCCCCAGCTCAATATCTTTGCGATCGGTTTTCCCATCACCCTGGGAGTGGGGTTGATTGCGCTGGACATCACCCTGCCCTACTTCACGCCCCAGTTCGAGCACATGTTCCGGAACGGCTTCGCGGCTACGACGGCAGTCATCCGGGCGCTTCATCCCTAGCAGGCAGGGTGGGCGAAACGGAAACGCCGGTCTGCAGGGATTCCCTGCAGACCGGCGCTTGAATCCGGAAACTCCGAAAGGTTTTAGAAACCGAGACTGTCGAGCAGATCGTCGACCTGGCTCTGGTCGGCTACCACATCGCTCTTGTTCGTGGGATCGATCTGCGGTCCGTTGAGCAGGCCGCTGCTGGATTCCCGTTTCACTTCGGCTGGCGCATAGTCGATCAGCAGTTGCACCAGTTGCCGTTCCAGGTTGTGCGCAAGGTCGGTCACCTTGCGGATCACCTGCCCGGTCAGATCCTGGAAATCCTGCGCCATCATGATGTCCAGCAACTGCTGCTTGGTTGCACTGGTGTCGTTGCGCATGTCCGCCAGGCATTGCATGGTCATGGTCGCCATGTCGCGGTAATTGGCTTCCGAGAATGGCGCCTTGAAGGCGGCCTGCCAGCCGTTCAGGATTTCGTCGGCGCCCGCATCGATGCGTTCCTGCATGGGAATGGCCGCATCCGTGGCGTTGAGCACACGCTGTGCTGCCTGTTCGGTCATGCGCGCCACGTAGTTGAGGCGTTCCCGTACGTCGGGAATGTCCGTCGTCGCCTTTTCCAGTACCTTGTCCAGGCCAAGCTCGCGCAGGCTGTCGTGCAGGGTGCGGGTAATCTGCCCAACCCGCGCCAGCATTTCCTCCGACTCGCAACCCTCGGGACTCGCGGCGTGCGGCACGGTCACGGCTACAGCGGAGCCGACGAATTGCGTTTCCACGTCAGGCTCCCGCTTTGTCGAGTTTTTCGAATATCTTCGAGAGCTTCTCGTCGAGTGTGGCCGCGGTGAAAGGTTTGACGACGTAGCCGCTGGCGCCGGCCTGCGCCGCAGCGATGATGTTTTCCTTCTTGGCCTCGGCCGTCACCATCAGGACCGGCAGCTTGGACAGGGCGGCATCGGCACGGATGTTCTGCAGCATGGTCAGGCCATCCATGTTCGGCATGTTCCAGTCGGACACGACGAAATCGAAATTTCCGGCACGCAGCTTGGCCAGGCCGTCGGCACCGTCTTCCGCTTCTTCAACGTTGGAGTATCCCAGTTCCTTGAGCAGATTACGCACGATGCGGCGCATCGTGGAAAAATCGTCGACAACCAGGAATTTCGTGTTCGGATCGGCCATGCAGTACTCCATTGGTGCAGTTCATTGTTACTGGATTAATCGGCATTGCGGCGTCAAACTTAAGCGCGAAATCCGCCTGCGCAACGGGTATAAACGGACGTTTACACCCGCATCGCGCGGTTGCCATGCGCCGCAAAAAATTCCATCACCCGGCCCGGCAATTCGTGCAGCGGGGCCACCTCGTGCGTGGCGCCGCTGGCAATGGCTTCCTTGGGCATGCCGAACACCACGCACGACGCCTCGTCCTGCGCCAGGTTGTAGGCCCCGGCCTTTTTCATTTCCAGCATCCCCGCTGCGCCGTCCTTGCCCATCCCGGTGAGGATGACGCCGACCGCATTCTTGCCCGCGCTGACGGCCGCCGAATGGAACAGGACGTCGACAGAGGGACGATGGCGATTGACCGGCGGCCCCTGGTCGAGCTTGGTCATGTAGTTGGCGCCGCTGCGCACCAGCGTCAGATGGGAATGCCCTGGCGCGAGGTAGGCGTGGCCGGGCAGCACCCGTTCCCCGCCCTCGGCTTCCTTGACAGAAATCTTGCACAGCTTGTCGAGCCGGTTGGCGAACGAACGGGTAAAACCTTCCGGCATGTGCTGGGTGATCAGGATGCCCGGGCAATCGGAGGGCAGCTGGATCAGGAAATCCTTGATGGCTTCGGTACCGCCGGTGGAGGCGCCAATGATGATCAGTTTCTCGCTGCTGGTCAGCGGATTGCGCAACGGCGCCAGCGGTCCCGCTGCATGCGTCGGGGCGGAGCCTGGGGTGCGTTGCTTGATCCGGGCCCGCGACGTGATGCGGATCTTCTCCGCGATCAGGTCGGTGTATTCCAGCATGCCGCTCTGGATCGAGATCTTGGGCTTGGTGACGAAATCCACCGCTCCCAGTTCCAGCGCCCGCATGGTGATTTCGGAGCCGCGTTCGGTCAGCGTCGACACCATGAGCACGGGCATCGGGCGCAAGCGCATCAGCTTCTCGAGAAACTCCAGACCGTCCATCTTCGGCATTTCGACATCCAGCGTCAGGACGTCCGGGTTGGTCTGCTTGATCAGATCGCGCGCCGCCAGCGGATCGGGGGCCACGCCCACGACCTCCATGTCCGGCTGGCTGTTGATGATCTCCTTCATCACGCCGCGGATCAGCGCCGAGTCATCCACGATCAGAACCTTGATTTTCGTCATGCTAAATTCCGGGTCTCATCCCTGTCGGCGGTCAGAACAAATCGATCTCGCCGACCACCTCATTGGTCTTAAGCCGGCTCGCGTAGTCCTGCTCGCGTTTCACCAGCGTGTAATTGTTGAGTTGCTTGAGTTTCTTCACGAGGACCTTGCCGGTCTGCGGAAAGAAATACACCTTGCGCGGGTGCACGTCGTTCAGGTCCTCCGCCACCACACGGATATTTTCCGCCTTCAGGAAATCGCGTACGAACTGGGCATTGCGTTCGCCCACGTTCATGCTGGTGAAGCCGCGAAGGACGTTGCCGCCGCCGAACACCTTGGCCTCGAGATTGTCGCGACGGGCGCCTGCCTTGAGCAGCTGGTTGATCAGCACCTCCATGGCATATGCGCCATAGCGCATCGATGCCGACATCGGAGTGCCGGCATCGCCGCCCCCGTCCGGCAGCATGAAGTGATTCATGCCGCCGATTCCCGACACCTTGTCCCGGATGCACGCCGCGACGCAGGAGCCGAGCACGGTAACGATCAGCATGGGACGATTGGTGAAGTAATACTCGCCAGGCAATATCTTGGCGGCTTCGCAATCGAAGGTCCGGTCGTAATACAGATTGGTCGCAAGCTGCTCTTCGATGGCAGGATTCATGCGTGTTTCCTGGCGCCGGCATGGCGGGAATTCAGTTCATACACCGTCTTGCCGCGCAGTTTGAAGGCGTCGGACGCGTACATGAAGTTTTCGGAATGCCCCGCGAACAGCAGCCCTTCCGGCTTCATCAGCGGGACGAAGCGCTCCAGAATCCGGCTCTGTGTCGGCTTGTCGAAATAAATCATCACATTGCGGCAGAAAATCACGTCGAACGGCCCGCTGACCGGCCAGCTGCTGGCCAGCAGATTGAGAGGTTTGAACGTGATCAGCTGGCGAAGTTCGGGGCGCACCCGCACCAGACCCGAACGTTCGCCCTTGCCGCGCTGGAAGAAGCGTTTGATCCGCTCCTGCGCCATCTTGTCGATGCGATCGATCGGATACACGCCGTTCGCCGCCGTCTCGAGCACATTGGTATCGATGTCGGTGGCCACGATGCTGACCGGCGGCGTGAGCGTTCCGAATGCCTCGCATACCGTCATGGCGATCGAATACGGCTCTTCGCCGGTCGAACTGGCCGAACACCAGATCGAAAGCGGCGCTTTCATGCCGAGCATATGCTCGGCGAGAATCGGAAAGTGATGCGCCTCGCGGAAGAACGAGGTCAGGTTGGTCGTCAGCGCATTGGTGAACGCCTCCCATTCGTCGCTGTCGCGCCCGTTTTCCAGTTCGTCGAGATACTCCTCGAAGGAGTTCAGCCCCTTGGCCCGGAGGCGGCGCGCCAGGCGGCTATAGACCATCTCCTGCTTGCTGTCGGTGAGCGCAATTCCGGCCTGCCGGTAGATCAACGCCCGTATCCGGGAGAAATCGCGCGGAGTGAATGAAAATACCTTGGCGCTGTCAGGCGGAGTCTTCAATACAGGCTTCATGTCGAAATGCGCGTCCAATCTATATTGCGTTCCAGGCTGAACGCACGAATCAAATCAAGCCCGATTTCCCTGTTCTGGACCATTCCGTCACACGCCACGCCCGTCGGACGCATCCAACGGGTGTCATCCAACCGTCTATCCGTCTACGCTGCCAGGCTTTCTGCCGCGGCGGGCTGGGGACGGGATTGTCCCATGGCTGCTGGGGCTTGGCGGCCGCCATTTGACCGCTGTCCTGCCCGGACCAGCTTGAAGGTCTTGACCAGTTCGGCAAGCTTCATCGACTGATCCTGCAAACTCTCGGCCGCAGCCGCAGCTTCTTCGACCAGTGCAGCGTTCTGCTGCGTCATCTCGTCCATCTGGCCGACAGCCTGGTTGATCTGCTCGATGCCGGCACTCTGTTCCTGGCTCGCCGTCGCGGTTCCGCCGATGATATCGGCCACCAACTGCACCGAGGTCACGATATCTTCCATCGCCTCGCCAGCCTCGTCCACCAGTTTCCTGCCGGTCTCGACCTTTTCAACCGAATCCTCGATCAGGGATTTGATCTCCTTGGCCGCGCCGGCCGAACGCTGGGCGAGGTTTCTCACTTCGGAGGCGACGACGGCAAAGCCGCGGCCTTGTTCGCCCGCACGCGCGGCTTCGACCGCTGCGTTCAAGGCGAGGATGTTGGTCTGGAAGGCAATGCCGTCGATGACGCCGATGATGTCGGCAATCTTCCGTGAGCTGTCCTTGATCGAACCCATGGTGTGGATGACTTTGCCGACGACGTCCCCACCGTTGACCGCAATCTCCGCCGTCGAGGAAACCAGCTTGCTCGCATGATGTGCACTCTCGGCGTTCTGCTTGACAGTGCTGGTCAGCTCTTCCATCGACGAGGCCGTCTCTTCCAGGCTCGAGGCCTGCGATTCGGTCCGCGCAGACAAATCTGCATTGCCCGATGCAATTTCGCTTGCGCCCGAATTCACCAGATCGGTGCTTTCCCTGATCTGCCCGACCAGCCACTTGGTGTTGATCTGCAGGATGCGCAACGACTGCATCAGCCTGGCCAGCTCGACGATCCCCTTGGCCTCGATCTGTCCGGTCAGATCGCTCGAACTGATCCGGTCGATTTCCTCTCGAACATGCTCAAGCGGCACCACCACGCTGCGATAGGACAGCACCCCGAACACCACGGCCAGCGGCACTCCCAGTATCGAGATCGCCATCAGCCAGTTCAGGTAGGACGTGCCGTCGCCGGTCGTCGCCAGCCAGGCCAGAATGCCGATCCCGGCAAACAGGGCACCGACCGACCCGGCGGCGATGGCCAGCATGGTCTTCAGCGACAGATTCTTCAGCAGGCGGCAGCGCTGGACGAAGGAACGCTTGACTGCCTCGCCGTCGTGGATTTCGAGCGTCGAATCGCCAGCCTGGATCGCACGATAGGCGCTGTCCGCTGCCTGCACCTGATCACGACTGGGTTTGCTGCGAACGGAGGTATAGCCGACGACCGTGCCGTTCTCGACGATCGGTGCCACATTGGCTTCCACCCAATAATGATCGCCATTCTTGCACCGGTTCTTCACCAGCCCGGTCCAAGCCTTGCCGCTCCGCAGTGTGTTCCATAAATCGGCGAACGCCTCGACCGGCATATCGGGATGGCGCACGATGTTATGCGGTGCGCCGATCAGCTCGTCCTCGCTGAAGCCGCTGATATTGACGAAATCCCGGTTGACAAAGGTGATTCTGCCGTGGGTATCCGTCTTCGAAGTCGGCGTCTCATGGTCCTTCAGGACGTATTCGGTATTGGTGACAGGCAGGTTGGATCGCATTGCTTTTTTCCTTTTTTAGGTTTGGTCGCGGCGCTTCGCTCTCCCGTTCCACCGCTCAGAATTCTTCCCATTCGTCATTGCCGCCGCCGGCTGCAAGCTTCTTCGGACGCGCCAGCTGCACCGCCTTGGGCGACGTGCGTTTCTGGGCGGCCGGCAGCCTGGCCACGTTGCCATTCGATATCGGCAATTCGGCCGGCCGACTGTAGGCCTGCGCAGCGGATTCCAGCTTGAACACGCTCACCGCCTCGGCCAGCTTGCCCGCCTGGTCCTGCAGGCTCTCGGCCGCAGCCGCAGCCTCTTCGACCAAAGCAGCGTTCTGC